>NZ_JASDCB010000026.1:0-55278 GCF_030408135.1 Pseudoalteromonas sp. APC 3691
GCACGCTTTAACATTTTCTTTTTAACTAAGCGCCCTTGTTCATTGCAGCACACCACATGGAAAAATCTTTTTGCTATGTCTAAACCAATTGTTGTAATCTTCATTTTGGTCTTCTCCCTTTGATTATTGTAACCACTTTAATCATGGCACATAGATGCCGTATAGGGAGGAGACCATTACATCAGGTTAGCTAGTTAAAGTGTGTAACTAAAACTTAGTTTTGCATTACGCTCTTCCCCTGGCATACCACCTAAAAACATCGCTTTTGAGTAATACTTTTTGTTGAACAAGTTATTTAAGTTTAACTGCATATGCCATTTATCAGTTGTATACGATACAGCTGTATCGTAAGTCGTATAACTTGGTACGTAACCATCAGGAATCGAAAACGAACTTGAATTAGTACTTCTGTTATCTACAAATGTAATACCACCACTTATATTTACAGCCTCAGGTAAATTAAACATATCTGCGTAGTAGGTTACCCATGTACTTGCTGTTACGTAAGGCACACCTTTTTGGCGTGTGTCGTAACTGCTGCTGTTAGGATTACTTTTGTCACGTGCATCTTGATAAATACCATTTACGTTTACTTTCCATTTATCGTTCAAGTAAGCATTTAAATCAAGCTCAACACCTTTTGTTTGCTCTTTACCATCATAATAGCTTTCAGGTACATCTGAGCCTGATGTTAATGCGTCATAGAGTGGATTTGCATATTCTAAGTTAGTACGAGAGCTTTCAAATATAACAACAGATGCGAGTAGTTGGTCATCAAATGCTTTAAATCTAAAGCCTAGGTCGTTACTTATAGATTCTGAATCTTCTCGGTCAGCTTCATTACCTGCCACTGAGCCTAATACACTATACGCTGTACGCCCTTTTGAATGATTTACAAATACAGATAAATCTTCAGATGGCTGATACGTTGCACCCAGGTTATACGTTAAGCCAGAATCTGATGTACTCGCTTCAGGCGTTGGCTCTGCACGGCTAGAACTGTAGCGCTCATCAACACCAAAGTGCTCATAAGTTTGCTCAATTCGGTTATATGCCACACCAATACGCGTTGTAAGTTCTTCAGTTATGTAACCAACATGTTGAATGCCTAAGCCCCATGCTTGTACTTTTTTATTGTAGTCACTTGTTTTAAGCGGATCGTAATTTTCAAAGTTACCGGTTGGCCAATTTGGTTCTCTTATATCGTAAATATACGGCAAAGAACCTTGGTACGTTACATCACCATCATTGTTTGTGAGTACGTAATCTTGATCCCATATTGAGAATTGTTTAAAACGAATATCTCTATCTTCGTAGTTGGCGTTAACTAGTAATTCGTTATCTACGTCGCCTAACATAAAGTCATAACGTAAATCTAAGAAGTACTGCCATGATTTTTCATCTGCTTCTACTTGGCGGTATTCTTGGCGGCGTGCTGCATATGGGTAAAGTACACCGTCTTCAACTAATGGAGCACGGGGGTCGTTATTGATAATTCCATCGCGTGTTGAATAGACGTAGTTATATGCACCTGTTTGGCGCGCAAAACTTGATGTGTAGTTACGGTACTGTAGCTGCTGGTTTAAAAATAAATCGTCAGTAATGTAATAGTTATGCGTTAATTTAAAACGCAGCTCTTCACCTTCGTTAGCATCAGCCATTGGTGAAATAATACCATTTGTGCCAAAGCTATAAGGTGTTAAGCCATCAGATGCTGATAATGAATTAGCAAGTTGGTCGCGTTGTGCATCACTTAACTGTACGCCGCTTCCTGTCGGATCATTTACTAAATCGGCACCAGTTACTTCACCCGCGCTTAAGCCGTTTGCAGTTTCTGCATTGTAAATACGAATAGGGTGACCAATAGAATCAACCGCTATTTCATCTTTTATATAGGCTGCAGAAAGCATGATGTTTTGTCTGTCGTTTAGCACGTATTTAAGTGAGGTATAAATTTCGTCGCGATCTTCTTTTAAATCGCGAAAGCCGTCACTTGACGCTGTTTTAGCCATTACACGATAAGCTAAATCATCTGTTATAGCGTTAGTGCTATCAAACGATAATGAATAGCTATCCCACTGGCCAAGCTCAGCCGCAACTTTGTGTTTTTCTTCAAACTCTGGTTTTTTTTCAATTAGGTTAATTACGCCACCTGCACTACCAATGCCATATAAACCTGTTGCTGGGCCTTTTAAAACCTCAACAGATTCAACATTTGTAAGTGAACGAGTTGGGTTAAATGTATTACCTAGGCCTGCACCACCGTACATACCATCGTAGGTGTAGTTTGCATCTAAACCACGAATTACTAAGTTATCACCAATACCGTAATTATTACCTGCTTGTGTTAAGCCACTTACGTTTCTAACTAAATCTTGTAAGCTATCTACACCTTGAGATTCAATCAGTTCTCGGTCAATAATTACAACCGGTGCAGGTGTTTCCATTAAAGACATGTCTGATTTAGTAGCAAGACCAGAGCTCATCACCACGCGGTTTTGCTTTTCGTATACGCTGATGCGTTCAATATCAGCATCAACTTGTGTATTTTTGGCAAATGCCATATTTGCATTTAAACAAGCAAGAGTAATAAGAGAGTACTTAAACGTTTTCATAGAGTGATAACTATTCGCGTTATTGAATTTGCGCGAATGATAATGGTTATTGTTTTTAAAGTGAATAGAAAGTTCATTTTATTTGATTAAATAAAACTGTTCGGATAATTAATAGACAAAAGCGAGTCTAATAGGGGGGCGGTGACCCTTTTATGGCATATTCAATATAGGTGAGAGTTTTATTAAGGCTGAGTAAACTCAGCCTTAATAGTGTGTATTTACAACTGGTTTTTATAAACAACACCTGCTTTCATTACAAAAGGTACTGCCTCTAAGGTTTTAATACTTTTAAGAGGATTTGCTTTTACCGCAATTATATCAGCTGCAAATCCGGTTTTAATTTGTCCTAACTGAGTATCCATTTTTAATAACTTAGCGCTATTAATAGTTGATGCTTGAATGGCTTGTAGTTCTGTCATGCCAAATTCAACCATGCGGCTAAACTGTTTTGCATTATCTCCGTGCGGGTAAATTGCTGCATCGGTACCGAACACCATTTTAACACCCGCTTTTACAGCACGGCTAAAGCTATCACGTTGCCTTTTAGAAACTTGGCGCTCTTTATTTAGGTTTTCTTCGTCTACGCCGTTTTGCTCGCCATAAGTGAGCGTGTATTCGGTGTTATAAATATCCATAGAAAGCCAAGTTCCATGCTCTTTAGCAAGCGCTATTGCTTCGTCATCTAAAAAGCTGGCGTGCTCTACGCTATCAACACCTGCTTTAATCGCTGTTTTTATACCGCTTGTACCGTGCGCATGGGCAGCTACTGGTAAATATCGCATATGGGCTTCATCAACAATGGCTTTCATTTCTTCAAAAGAATACTGCTGTGCACCTACTTTAGTCCCTTTTGAAAATACGCCACCTGTGGCGCAAAACTTAATAGCATTTGCCCCGTATTTAATATTTTCGCGTACTTTTATACGCGCAGCCCATGGACCGTCTGCGACGCCACTTGAAGTATATTTAAGCTCAGGAGGTAGGCGGTTGTTATCACAGTGCCCGCCAGTAATGCCGAGTGATGGGCCTGCAGCCCAAATACGAGGGCCAACTATGTCACCCGCATTTATGCCGTCACGCACGGCTATGATGCTGTAACCTTCTGCGCCAACATTACGTACTGTTGTAAATCCAGCTTCTAAGGTTTTTTTGGCAAAATGAGCCGCTTTAATCGCCATTCTAGGAACTGACTGGCCTAAACGTTCACTGCGCGGCACCGTAGGGTCACTCGTTAAATGCACATGCATATCCATTAAACCTGGCATAAGGGTTAAATCAGGTAGTTGAATATGTTTATCATCTTTAGTTAGCGTTGGTTTTTTATTTTGTTCAACATTAGTGATCACGCCATCATCTATAGTAATTAAAGGAGATTTAATGAGCTTGCCATCTTTAATATCAATCATGGCTTTAGCCGATAGGTATGTAACTGCATGGCTATTAAAAGTGGTTAAGCAAAGTAAGGCAATAGAGGTGCTGAGTAGTTGTTTTTTCATTTTATTTTTCTTTTAAATCATATTTGAATTAATAGAAATGTAACAAGTTCAGATAAAAGTGCAAATTTAATACGATGATTGCAATCTATCGTAATTTCTTTATTAAGCACGGTTTAATGCGCATAATTAAAAAACGATATTAAAAAGGATTATCATGAAATCAATTAAATTAGCATTAGTTGCCAGTGGCGTTATGTTTGCTTTAAGTGGCTGTATGAATACTGAGCTTAGTACACAGACTAATACCAGTACACAGTTAAACACAGTTAAGGCATCAGCAGGTATTGTTTCAGAGCTTTCAGCAGAGCAACAACTCGATGTACTTGTTGCACAGTATTACGATGAATCGCTCACATATAGCCCCATCAGCGCAACGTACAATGGTCGTAATGAGTTTAACGATCAATTCACGCCTGTGATTTCAAAAGAAAATAGAGCTAAAAAAGCCGCTTTTTATAAAAAATATCAACAGCGATTAAACTTTATAGATAAAGCACAGTTAACAGGGCAATCGCTTTTAAGTTTTGAAATATTAGAGCGTGACCTTGCCCTTAAATTAGAAGGCATGCAGTTTCCTGATTATTTACTACCAATTAACCAAATGGCGGGTGCGCATAACACCTTTGCAGGTTTTGGTTCAGGTCAAAGTGCCCAGCCGTTTAATACCGTTGAAGATTACACGGCTTTTATCTCGCGTAGCGAAGGTTTTGTAAAGTGGCTTGCCAGTGTAGAGCGCTCAATGGCACAAGGCATTAAACTAGGTATTACGTTACCAAAACCACTAGCTGAAAAACTGCAGCCACAATTTGCAGCTCATGTAGTTAAAAATGCTGAAGACTCACTATTTTGGGGACCAATTAAAAAATTACCAGACTCGATTAGCGCACAGCAAAAGCAAAAAATTACAGCGCAGTATCGTCAATTGATTATGCAGCACTTAGTACCGGCTTATAAAAGCATGAGTGACTTTTTAGCTAATCAGTATATTGCAAATAGCCGAAAAAGCGTTGGTTACAGTGACCTACCAAACGGTAAAGCATGGTACGAATACCAAATTAAGAAAAACACGACGCTTAGCTTATCTGCAGATGAAATTCATGACATTGGTTTAAGTGAAGTGTCGCGTATTTTAAGCGAAATGAAAAAAGTAAAAGAAACCGTAGGCTTTAAAGGTGAGTTATCTGAATTTTTTGACCATTTACGCGATTCAGATGAATTTTACTACGACACGCCTGAGGAGTTAATTGCGGCATATGAAAACGTTAAGAAAAAAATAGACTCACGTTTGCCTCTGCTTTTTAACATCGCACCCAAAGCACCTTATGTTGTAAAAGCTGTTGAAGCATACAGAGCGCAGTCGGCAGCTGGTGCATCATACGCATCTCCGGCGTCTGATGGCTCTCGCCCTGGTATTTTTTATATCAATGCTTATAACTTAAAAGCGCAGCCTAAATTTTTACTCGAAACTTTATCGATTCACGAAGCAGCCCCGGGTCATCACTTTCAAATAGCACTTCAGCAAGAAATTGAGGGCTTACCTGATTTTCGTAAATTTGGTGGTTATACCGTGTTTGCAGAAGGTTGGGCGCTTTATGCAGAAAGCTTAGGCAAAGAGCTAGGTTTATTTACCGACCCTTATATGTGGTACGGACGTTTATCAGACGAGCAATTACGCGCAATGCGTTTAGTGCTTGATACTGGTTTTCATGCAAAAGGGTGGACGCGTCAACAAGGTATAGACTACATGCTTGCAAATTCGTCTATGGCTAAAAGTGATGTAATTGCTGAAGTAGAGCGCTACATAGCATGGCCAGGCCAAGCGCTTTCTTACAAGTTAGGGCAATTTAAAATTCAAGAATTACGTGATTTTTCTAAAAAAGAACTCGGCAATAAATTTGATATTAAAGCGTTTCACACGCAAATATTAATTGATGGCGCATTGCCAATGCCAATCCTTGAGGAAAAAATTAAGCGTTGGGTTAAATCTCAAAGCTAATTTGTAGCGCAAAGCCTGTACTTTGAAAGGGTATTGGCTTTGCGCCATTTACAGCAATACGGTAGAATGCGCGCTCTTTAGGGGGCACGAGTAAACTATGTTTGATCAACAATTAGCAAATACACAATTTTGGCTTAAAAAAAGCTTAAGCGACATGAGTCAAAACGAATGGGAAGCCATTTGTGATGGATGCGGAAAATGTTGTTTAAATACGTTTATTGATAGCGAAGATGAAGACGAATTTACTGCCACCGATCAGTTACGCGAAGGTGAGCAATTAATATTTACTAATATTGTATGTCAGTATCTTGATAACAACACCTGTGGTTGTAGCGAATACGAAAACCGCCAAACGCTTGTTCCTTCTTGTGTAAAACTCACAAAAGAAAACCTTAAAGACATCTTTTTTATGCCACAAAGCTGCAGTTACCGTCGTTTACATGAAGGCCGGGGTTTGGCTTCTTGGCACCCATTATTAAACAGTGGCGATAAAGCAAAGATGCATGAGTTAGGTATTTCTGTAAAAGACAAAACAGTAAAAGATTGTGATGTAAAGCTAGATGATTTTGATTTATACATCGCAGAGTGGCCAACAAAGGACGCTGATTAATGAATAAGTTAAAAGCGAGTATTGGTTTAATTAACCCTAAAAGCCCGACAAATGTTGGCGGTGTATTGCGTGCAGCAGGCTGTTATGACGCCAAACAAGTGTTTTTTACCGGTAATCGTTACTTAAATGCCAAAAAATTTCATACCGATACTAAGAACGCACTTGAGCGTATCCCTTTAACCGAAACCGATAGTTTAGAAGCGGTAAAACCAGAGGGTGCTACCGTTGTTGTCATTGAGCTTATTGAAGGTGCAACACCTTTACCTGAGTTTAAACACCCTGAAAATGCGTTTTATGTTTTTGGCCCCGAAGATGGCTCTGTACCAAAAGACGTTTTAAAGTGGTGTGATGAAGTGGTATATATTCCAACTATTGGCTGCATGAACTTAGCGGCTACCTGTAATGTTGTTTTGTACGATCGCTTAGCTAAATTAGGCGGCGTTGAGAGCAGCGATACAACAATTATAAGCTCACGTGATACAAATAATAAAATGAAATGGGAAAAAGTATCTAATTAAGATTTATTAGTGCAAAAGGTTTAGTTGTAACTAAACTCATAAATATTCGTAATCACAAATAGATTCTAAAATGCGCTGGTTTTATTTTATATTATTACTGACAAGTAGTAATTGTTTTGCTGAAACATCAGTTGAGTATTATCAAAATGGTACTCAACATGTTTTAACTGGACATTACCACAAATCAGGAGTGCTCTATGAAGCGAAAAACCCCAAACAAACACTCCATTTAGCCACACTCGATTGGCCTCCTTATATTGGTAATAATTTATGTAATAAAGGCTGGGTTTATCAATTTTCAATTGCTCTATTAAATAGTAAGGGCTACAGCGTATATATTGAATTTTTGCCTTGGGCAAGAGCTGTACGAAATGTAGAACTAGGCAAAGCTGATATATTAATGCCTGAATACTTTATAGAAGATACAGCCCCCTCCGATTATGTTAATGGTAAAACACGTCGAGAATTACTCGGTTTATCAAATTCGTTTAAAGGTGGCGAAATTGCATTTTTAAAAAGGAAAGGCGATTCAGACCGTTTCACTGGAAACTTAAAATCGCTTAAAGGGCAAAAGATTGGTGTTGTTCGTGGGTATCAAAATACGCCTGAGTTTGATGCTATGATGGACAATGCTGAGTTTGAAGTTATTACCTCTGTTGATGATTTACAACTTGTTCAGCTTCTGGTTGCTAAACGTGTTGATTTGATTATAGGCGACCCTCAAGTTCTTAAATTCTCTGTAACTTATTCTTCTTTAACTAAACCTGAAAAACAATCTTTGCTTTCTTCTATAGAGCAAGAAAGCATTCCTCTGCAATATAACCCTTTATATTTTGCTATTAGTAAGCTTACACCTAAATGGCTTTTAGTCTTAGATGACATAAACGAAGGGCTTTATCAGTTCCATAATAGTGGTGAGATAGACCGTATTATCAATACGACCAATACTCAATGCAAACCATAAAATTGGAACGTTCCTTTGTTGCACTGACTAATTTATATATAAACATGTAGAATCGTTTTCAACTTGTTAATGGAGTGAAAACGACGTGAGTGAAATAAATACAAATCAATCATTCGCGGTCAACGAACAGCCAAATAAAAATTACCTGTTTCCACTGACTGCAATGACGACCCTATTTTTTTTATGGGGTTTTATTACTGTTTTAAACGATGTACTAATACCACGATTAAAAGGTGTATTTGATTTAAGCTTTTTTGAAGCGATGCTAGTACAGTTTTGCTTTTTTGGTGCTTATTTTATTGTTTCTATCCCTGCGGGTATTTTAGTTAAGCAGTTTGGTTACAAAAAAGGGATTTTAACCGGTTTAATTGTGGCTTCAATTGGCTGTATGTTGTTTTACCCTGCTGTTGTAGTACATGAGTATTGGCTATTTTTAGGCGCTTTATTTGTACTTGCCGCTGGTGTAACGGTACTTCAGGTTTCTGCTAACCCTTATGTTGCTGCTCTTGGGAGCGAAAAAACAGCTTCTTCTCGTTTAAATTTGGCACAAGCACTTAATGCGCTTGGTACTACTGTTGGGCCTTATGTAGGTGGTTTATTATTTTTTGGTACAGCAGGTAGTCTAGCCGCTTCTGCAGCAACTGCTGAGTCTGTAAAAGTTCCTTATTTAATGCTTGCTGGCGCATTATTACTTATCGCTATTATATTTGCCTTTATAAAGCTTCCAGAAATTGAAGCCCATAAAGAAGAAAATAACGCTGCAGTAGAATCTCGTTCATTAACTCAAGCACCGCACTTAACTATGGGTGTACTTGCTATATTTTGTTATGTAGGCGGGGAAGTTGCCATCGGCAGCTTTTTAGTAAATTACTTTGGTGAGGCACACATAGCAGGGCTTGAAGAGCATACCGCGGCCGCACTTATTAGTTATTATTGGGGCGGGGCAATGGTAGGGCGTTTTATTGGCTCTGTTTTATTACAAAAAATAGCGCCTTCTAAGGCTATCGCATTTAATGCATTTAGTATTATTGCGCTATTGCTGATCACCATTTTTACTCAAGGTGACGTCGCTTTATATTCAGTATTGGCAATTGGTTTATTTAACTCAATTATGTTCCCGACTATATTTTCAGTTGCAATCGAGCGACTAGGATCATTGACCAGTAAGGGTTCTGGTTGGTTGTGCTTAGCTATTGTAGGTGGTGCACTTGTACCATTACTGCAAGGGTTTATAGCTGACACAGTAAATATACAGCAAAGCTTTTTTGTTCCAATGCTATGTTATGTATTTATTGCATGGTATGGATTAAATGTTGTTCGCTTAGCAAATAAGTGGAAATAACAGACTATACAAGAGTGACTGAATACGTATTCAGTCACTTATAAAGCTACATTTAATAGGAACGTTCCACAAGTAATTAATACGAGTCACAATTTATTTCAATATTAGTCAGTTATCCCCTACAGCCTTTTGTTTTTTAATCCTTTATCCTTATTTTTATCTAATAACCTAGTCGCAAGACTTATTTATTAGGACATTTTGCTAAATTTTTGCTAAAACTGTATTGATAATAAAGATAAATAATAAAAAGGATGTATATGCTTAACTCGTTGAAATTTACTTCCAAAGTGACTATTGCGGCCTCTTTAATTTTGGTTTTGGTGCTAGGGTTATTTACTTTTAATAACTACATTGCAATGCGCAAGCAAACAGAGCAGCAGTTAAGCCTAGTATTACAACAAAACTCAGAATCTGTTTCACAAAATATAGCGAGTTGGTTAAATGCAAAGTTGGCGATTGTTATATCAATTGCTAAAACCCACAAAGCTAATGATTCTAAAGCACTCACCCTTTCACAATTAAATACTGCAGAACTTGCCGGAAGCTTTAAAAATACCTATATCGGTAAATCCAGCGGCACGTTTATATTAAACGATCAATCTGTCGTTTTACCTGCTGATTTTGATGCGACCTCTCGGCCTTGGTACAAATTAGTCGAAAACAAATCAAATACCGCTTTTACAACTCCCTATATTGATGTAACAACTAACGAGCTTACAATCTCAGCGGTAGTACCCATGCTACAAAATGGGCAGTTTAGCGGCGTTGCAGGTGCCGATATTGATATGCAGACCGTGACTAAAATTATCAACGATATTGATTTTTTAGGTCTTGGTTATGGTTTTTTACTCGATAACAAAGGTCAAGTGTTAAGCCATCCTAATGCTAAGTTAAACTTAAAAAATACATCAGATATTTTTGGTACTAATACGCCCTTGCAAAGTGAGTTTACCCAATACGAAATAAACGGAGAGTCTAAACTTATCTCGTTTACAAAAATTAGTGGCATTGAAAATGTAGATTGGTACCTAGGTGTTGTTATAGATAAAGATAAAGCGTATGTCAGCGTTTCTAACTTTGGCCAAACTGCGGCTGTTTTTATGGTGATAGGGATCATTGCTATCATTATTATGATGCAGCTTTTATTACGCTATTTAATGCAGCCTATGAACCGTTTAAATGATGCCATTAAAGATATAGCACAAGGCGAAGGCGATTTAACAAGGCGTTTAACCGTTGAAAACGATGATGAGTTTGGCGACTTAAGTCATTCATTTAATATTTTCATCGAAAAAATTCAGCATTCAATAGAGCAAGTAAAAGATTCCACTGAGCAATTAGATACAGCTATTGAGAGCTTGGTATCACAAACACATTCATCACTGTCTATGTATGATGATCAAAGTAAACGAACCGATAGCGTTGCAGCGGCTATTAATCAGTTTTCAGCTACATCAATGGATATTTCAAGTAATGCAGAGAGTGCTTCGCAGCTTGCTAAAAATGCAGATGAGCACTCAACACAAAACCAAGAAGCATTAAGCCACAGTGTTGCAACCATCCACCAGCTTTCAGCTAATATGGAGAAAGCTCAGCAAACAATAAACAGTTTAAATACACACACAGCCAGTATTGGGCAAGTGCTTGAAGTTATTAAAGGTGTAAGTGAACAAACGAATTTATTGGCACTTAATGCCGCAATTGAGGCCGCTAGAGCAGGAGAGGCGGGACGCGGTTTTGCCGTTGTAGCAGATGAAGTTCGCCAATTAGCGCACCGCACTCAACAGTCAACGCAAGAGATTGAAGACACGGTTAGTCAGTTGCAAAAAGGCTCAAACCTTGCGGTAGAGCTTATGAAAACAAGCCTTGAAGGCAGTGAACAAAGCGTGCAACAAGCCGATGCTGTTGGCAATTTAATGAGCCATGTTATACAAGCGATTCAACAAATTAACGATGCAAATCACTCTGTGGCCACTGCAACAGATGAGCAAAACCAAGTTGTTAAGTTATTAGATACAGATATTCAAACAATTAATTCGCTTTGTATACAAGGCAAGGCCAACTTAAATGACACGCTTGACGAATGTACCAAACTAAAACAACAGTTTAGTGCTTTAGAAAATATGGTTCAAAAGTTTAAAGTATAAAATTAATGACTAAAAAAAATGTGAATAAACCAAATTGGCTCAGTCTGATAAATATCGACAGTGTTTATAGCTCAGACATTCAACGCAAAGCGTTTTCCTTATTTACCATGATTGGGATTTCAATTGTGTTGATCGCAGTATTAGTGTTTTTTAATTATAAGCTTTATTCGCCACTACTGACCGCTTCATTAATTATCGTTAACATTACAAATATAAGCTGTTCTATCTATTTTATAAAAACGGGTAATCTGCAAGTTGTGGCATTAATAAGTATGAGCATTGTGTGCATGATGTTTGTTGCACTTGTTTATACCGGCGGTAAAGATAATACCGCGCTATATTGGCTAATGTTTTATCCTGTCGTAACGTTTGCATCTTTAGGGGTTAGACTAGGTGCTTGGTTAGGCTGTACCTTACTGTTTTCTTGTATTGTTATTTTATACGGCCCTGACTTTGGTCAAGTTAGCTATGGCAACGTAGAAAAAACACGTTTTATAGCGTCCTTTTCTATGGTGTTTTTATTCTCATTTATTGGTGAGTATTTTAGGCATAAAAGCCACATGGCTATTGCCGATATTACGCTAGAGCAAAAACAAGATGCTTATACTGACCCCCTTACTGGCATAGCAAATAGGCGTTTTATTACCTCTCATTTTTTAAAGCTTGCTCAAACACGCCCAGAGCAGTACTTACCTTTTTCAATTTTGTTAATTGATTTAGATAATTTTAAATCTTTAAACGATACGCATGGCCACGATTTCGGTGATACGGTATTGATAGAATTTACCAAACTTCTTGAGTCTCAGTTTTTGGCAACTGCGTTAAAGGCCCGTTATGGCGGTGAAGAGTTTGTTGTTATTTTACCGCAGCTCACTGCCTCTACAGCCTCTGTAATTGCCAACAAATTTCGAGAAGCAGTGGCAGGGCATGTTATATTTACTGATGACAAGCAGCGTATTTCAATCACCTGTAGCATTGGTATTTCCCAAGTAAATAAAGTAACTGATTATGATGATTCGTTAAAGCAAGCTGATGAAGCTCTTTATAGTGCAAAGGCTGCTGGTCGCAATAGAGTCGTCTCAAACTAGTTGAAGGATTAATATGTCTCAAAGTAAGTTAATATATGTCCATGACCCAATGTGTAGTTGGTGTTGGGGTTACTCACCAACCTGGCTTAAGCTAAAATCAGAGCTTGCTGGTAAAGTGGCGATAGAATATAAAGTAGGTGGTCTTGCTCCTGATAGCCAAGACCCAATGCCACAAAATATGAAAGAGATGCTTGAGGGTACTTGGCATAAAATTTCAGCGCAGTTAGGTACGCAATTTAATTATAACTTTTGGCGCGATTGCCAGCCAAGACGTTCAACGTATCCCGCATGCAGAGCTGCACTTATAGCGCGTAAAGCGGGTAAAGAAGCCCAAATGGTGGCTGCTATTCAACACGCTTATTACCTAAACGCACAAAACCCGTCTGATGAAAGTACATTAATTAGTTTGGCTGAAAAAATTGGCTTAAATAAAGATGAGTTTTCGGAGCAGCTAACATCAAGCGAGCTTAATGATGAATTTAAAGCTGAGTTATCGTTTGTTCGCACTTTACCAATTCAAGGTTTTCCCTCACTGGTGCTTATTAAAGATAATAAAGCTCACCCTATAGAAATTAATTATACCGATTTGCACTATTCTCTTAATCAAATTAATTCAATTTTGGATTAACCACCTTCTTGCATCTTCTTAATAAGGGGTATTTGGCCAGCAAGTACCCTTATTCGCGTTAAAACTTCCTCGTAAGTCTTAATTGTTACCATTGTCATAAAAGCGACTTTTTTGCGCAACATCCTTGTCATGTTTCATCTATAAACTCCTGCTCATTGAATTATTAAGTCATAAATTATTTATATAACAAAGTTTATGACCTAAAAAAACAAACTAGCAAATCCGCTAACTAACGAGTAAAGGTGTATGCGATGAAAGGCGTTAAACCATTAATCTTAGCTGGTATTGTGGCCGCAAGTGCAGCAGTACACGCAAACGATTTAGATAAGGTTATTGATAAAAGCAGTGAAATTAATAAATCAGCTGCGCAATCACAAACAAAAATAGACAAGATTGCAGATTCAATGCAAGGACGTTTACAGCAATTTAAAACCCTCAATAAAGAGATTGATGGTTTAGCTGTATACAACGCCCAGCTAACTAAACAATTAAATAATCAAATAGAAGAGATGGAATCTTTAAACCTGTCAATGGATCAGGTTTCTATTATTGAACGTCAAATTACTCCGCTAATGCTTAGAATGATTGAAGGTCTTGAGCAGTTTGTATCTTTAGATATTCCATTTTTAGCTGATGAGCGCACTAAGCGCGTTACGTCTTTAAAAGAAATGATGAATCGTGCTGATATTAACTCAAGTGAAAAATTCCGCCGTGTACTTGAAGCGTATCAAGTAGAAGTTGACTACGGGCGCACTATTGAAGCTTATACCGCACTTTTAAATGTGGATGACAAAGAGCGTGAAGTTGATTTTTTACGCATTGGCCGTTTAGAGCTTATTTACCTAACACGCGATGGCAAAAAAGCAGGTAGCTGGAATGCAGAGACAAAATCATTTGAAGCATTACCAGACTCTACAATAAGCCAAATTAATAAAGGTTTACGCATTGCGCGTAAACAACTTGCCCCAGATATGTTAACTCTGCCAGTACATGCAGCAGAATAAGAGGTTGAAAATGAAATTGTTTACTCAAATGACAAAAATAGCTCTTTTTGCTGCAAGCCTAAGCATTACTGGTGCAAGTATAGCGGCAGAGCCAATGAACTTAGATTCATTACTTAAAACGCTCGAAAATGGTAAATCAGCTCAAAGCGAGCAAAATAAACAACGTGAACAAGAGTTTGCTGCTCGCCAAAACGAGCAAGTACAAACACTTAAAAATACCCAAGCAAAGCGCAATCAAATGCTGGTGGAATCTGAACGTCTAGAAACGCAATTTGAAGAAAACGAAGTAAAACTTGCTAACTTAACAGACACGCTTTCTAAACGCATGGGTTCGCTTAAAGAGTTGTTTGGCGTTCTTCAACAAGTTGCAGGGGATTCTAGTAATAAGTTTGCGACATCAATAATATCTGCTCAGATTGCTGGGCGCAGTATGTTTATGGATGACCTTGCTCAAAAGATGGGTTCAACTTCAAAACTTGCTTCAATAGAAGATATTGAAAAAGTATGGTTTGAATTACAACGCGAAATGACCGAGCAAGGTAAAGTAAGTCGTTTTAACGCAAGTGTTATTGTTGAAGGCGGTACTAAAGCACAGCAAGAAGTTGTGCGAGTGGGCGCATTTAACCTCGTATCAAACGGTAAGTATTTAGAGTTTAACTCCTCGACTAATTCTTTGAGTGAATTAACTCGCCAACCTGTATCGCGCTTTACTGCAACAGCAGAAGAGCTACAAAGCACTAAAAGTGGCGTGGTGCAATTTGCACTTGACCCAACAGGCGGCTCTATTCTTGGTTTATTAGTACAAGCACCTGATACACAAGAACGTGTTCATCAAGGTGGCACAGTGGGTTATGTGATTTTAGGCGTAGGTGTTATTGCACTACTTATATCACTTGAGCGTTTTTTCTCACTATTGATTATGGGCGGTAAAATTCGTCGCCAGCTTAAAGATACAGTTGCACGTGATGACAATCCGCTTGGACGCGTAATGAAAGTAAAAGATCAATTTCCAAGTGTTTCACACGACACACTGGAGCTTAAACTAAGTGAAGCTATTTTACGTGAAATGCCAAAAGTGACGCGTAATTTAACACTTATCAAAATCATCTCTGTTGTTGCGCCGCTACTAGGTTTATTAGGTACGGTAACCGGCATGATCAATACATTCCAAGCAATCACCTTATTTGGTACTGGGGATCCTAAGCTTATGGCGGGTGGTATTTCTCAAGCGCTAGTAACAACGGTATTGGGCTTAGTGGTCGCCATACCAACGGTATTTTTATACACCTTACTTAATACGCGCGCTAAAAATATCTTGTTAACTATTCAAGAGCAGAGCGCCGGTATTATTGCAGAGCGAAGCGAGGAAGGAGCATAAACCATGGTGCTATTGATTGATTCAATCAATGCTATCCGTGATTTTCTCGACACTGGTGGCCAAGTTCTCTTGGTCATCGGGGTGTTAATCTTCGCGATGTGGTTATTGATACTCGAGCGATTTATTTACTTTTTTAATGGTTTTAGAAGCTATAAACACGCTCTTAAAGCCAATTGGATTAACCGTGCAGAACGAGATAGCTGGAATGCAGAGCAAATACGCGAAGCTATGATATCGCGAGCTGGTATGCGCTTAAACACCAATCTTTCTTTGATTAATGTGATGGTTGCTTTGTGCCCGCTACTTGGTTTGTTAGGCACGGTGACGGGCATGATAGAAGTGTTTGATGTAATGGCAATTACTGGCACTGGTAGTGCGCGTTCAATGGCATCAGGGGTATCTAAAGCAACTATTCCGACAATGGCAGGCATGGTAGGTGCGTTATCTGGGGTATTTGCCTCAACGTACTTACAACGAAAAGCTAAGCGCGAAGTAGAACTACTACAAGACAGCATGGTTTTAGACCATTAAGAAAAATTTTGATAAGCGGCTTATATAAAGCCACTTATCCTAGGAGAATAAAAATGAGAGCCCCGTTAGGAAACCTATTTCAAGAAGACGAAGCTGAAGAAATAAACATGACCCCAATGTTAGACGTTGTATTTATCATGCTTATTTTCTTTATTGTAACTGCCTCTTTTGTTAAAGAAGCCGGTATTGATGTAAACCGCCCAGAAGCCGCAACAGCTGTTAAAAAAGAGCGTGCTAATATTTTAGTGGCTATTTCTGATACAGGCGAGATTTGGATTAATAAACGTCAAATTGATGTACGCGCAGTACAAGCCAATATCGAGCGTTTAAAAGCAGAAAATCCACAAGGTAGCGTTGTGATTCAAGCAGATAAAAAAGCCACTACCGAAATGTTAATAAAGGTGATGGATGCCTCGCGCGCGGCGGGCGCATTTGATGTATCAATTGCCGCACAAGATGCGTCTTAAGGGCTAGTTATGTTGCGATATTTAGTTGCATTAGTGATAGCCGGTGTAGTGACCTTTATGTTGTTTTTAGGCATGCAGGCACTGATCACTGGCGGTGAAGGCGCTATGACGGATCCGGTAAAGGGTAACGTACTTGATTTTGTTCGCTTGAAAAAAGAAGAAACCGTACAAAAAAAAGAGCGTAAGCCACAAAAGCCACCAACACCAAAAGAGCCGCCACCACCAATGGAATCACCGCAAATGCAAAATAGTGATGCTACAGCAAATGCTAACAACTTTGACTTTGGTGCCAATGTAGATGCGGATGTAAATTTAGCCGGCGGGTTAGCACTTGAAACAAGTGATGGTGAATATTTACCGATTGTAAAAGTGGCACCTGTTTATCCGCGCCGTGCATTATCGCGAGGTATCGAAGGCTACGTTATTGTTGAATTTATAGTAACTAAACAAGGCACTGTACGCGACCCACAAGTAGTAAAAGCAGAGCCTGAGTCACTCTTTGATAGAGCCGCGATGGATGCAGCACTTAAATTTAAATATAAACCACGCGTAGTAAACGGTGAAGCCGTTGAAGTGGCGGGTGTTCAGAACAAAATATCTTTCCAAATTAGCGGTTAATTTAGTAATTAACCACGAGTATACGGACAGTAATGCGAGGCGATTATGAAACTATTTATTAAATCTGTTATGAAATTAAGCCCTACAGCTAAATTTTTAAAATTAACACTATTTTGTACCGCTGCAGTGAGTACAAGTATTGTTACTCCAAGTGCTTTAAGCCTGATACCAGGGCTAAATGTAGCTACGGCATATGCAGAGCAAGAGCAAAAAACAAAACGTGTACCAGCGCTTCGCGAAAAGGTCTACAGCCAACTCGCACGTGCACAAAAACTCGCTGATGATGGCGATGTTAAAGCAGGCCTTGAAGCGCTTGATAGCATTCAAGAGCGAGCTTCAAGCATGAACTCGTACGAAATTGCGATGATGCATAATTTTTATGGGTTTATTTATTACAACGAAAACGATTTACCAAAAGCGATAGCTTCGTTTGAAAAGGTCGTAGCAGAGGAAGCCATTCCTGAGTCGCTTCGTTTAAGTACTACCTTTAGTTTAGCGCAACTAGCTATGGCTAATAGTGATTACACTAAAGTTATCGCATTTTTAGATGACTGGGACACTATTAACACTAAGCCTAAAACAGAAGGCTATTACTTGTTAAGGGCTCAAACATACTATCAGTTAAAGGATTATAAAAAAGGCCTTGAGTACATATCTCAAGTGATTGCTTTAAGCGACAGCGAAGGCAAAATCCCTAAGGAAAACTGGTTAGTACTACAGCGTGCCATGTACTACTCACTTAATCAAACTGACAAAGTTGTTGAAGTACTTGAGCGTATGGTAAAGCTTTATAACAAGCCTGAGTATTGGGTACAGTTATCAGGTATGTATGGTGAAACAGGGCAAGAAAAGCAGCAGTTGGCGGTAATTGAAGCGGCTTATCAGCAAGGATTTTTAACCTCTAAGTCTGATTTACGTCAATTAGCGCAAGTGTATTTATATAACGGCTTAGCATTTAAAGCCGCAGACGTTATGAGTGATGCGATTGAAAAAGGGATTGCAGAGCAAAACGCTAAAAACTATGCCTTTGTAGCTGAGGCGATGATCCAAGCAAAAGAAGACGAAAAATCAATAAAATACTTTGTAAAAGCAGCCGATTTATCACCCAGTGGTAAATATGACCAACGCTTAGCTGAAGTATATGTTAATACTGAGCAATATGAAGAAGCGGCCGACGCAGCGCGTAAAGCACTTAATAAAGGCTCACTTGATTTTGAATCAAATGCATTTGTTGCCTTGGGTATGGCTCAGTACAACTTACAAAATTTTGATGCATCAATTTTAGCGTTCGAACAGGCAGAAAAACATAAAAAATCACAGCGTTTAGCGCAGCAATGGATTAAATATGTAAAGCGCGAGAAAGTGCATGCAGAAACATTAAGAACGGCACTGCTTTAAGCTTTAGTAATAACGTTTAAATATAATTTCATAATCGCAAATCCAAACCACACTATTTTTAGTGTGGTTTTTTTATGTTTTTAATAAATTAACTACTTGAATTTTATGTAAATAACTTTGTCATCTTATGTTTATTAAAGTGTAACTGTAATGTCATATAGCTACCGTAAGGTAGGCGCTGCTGATAACTCAAGTGACCTTAAAGCATTACTTAATGTTTTAAGGTGACTTGAGTTTATTTAAAGCACTTAACAAAATAATTAAATACTTTAACGGAGTGAACAATGAAATTATCTGACTTATTTAAAGTTAGTTTGATTGCAACTGCAGTATCTTTAGCGGGTTGTGGTGGTGACTTAGTAGTATCTGAAGGCGACACAACAATAAATGAAGGCGACACAGTTACTAATGTTGTTGAAGGTGGCAGTGGTACAGTAGATGAAACATCATCGCGTGATGATTCGCAAAATGCAACTACGGGTTTCCCTGCTGATATCGACAATGCACTTGTTCAAGGCTTAGCAACGGATGTATCAAGTGAATTTCCAGCAATAACAGATAAACCAGTGTATCGCTTAAGTGCTGATACAACATTGATTGCTGATGTTTCACTAACTAATGATGCACATTGGATTGTGAGTGGTCGTACTGCTGTGGGTAATGACCGTGCAGATAGTACAACGCTTTATATTCAGCAAGGTACAACGATTATTGGTGAGTCAGGGGATGACTTTTTAGTTGTGCGTCGTGGTTCACAAATTGAATCAGTCGGCACTGCAAGCCAGCCAATTACGATGACATCAATTCAAGATGTTACGGGTAGCGAGACAGCAATTGGCCAATGGGGTGGTTTGGTATTACTTGGTAATGCACCTGCAAACTCATGTGGAGACCAACAAGGTGAAGCAACAGCAGACGAACTTGCTAACTGTGGCGTGTCAGCTGAAGGTGATGCAGGTCAGTTCGGTGGAAATATCAGTGATGATAATTCAGGTACTCTAAAATATGTACTTGTTAAGCAAGCAGGTAAAACGCTTGGTAATGGTGATGAGTTAAATGGTATTACATTTGCCGGTGTTGGCTCTGCAACTACGGTTGATTATATCCAGGTTCATGAAAACCTTGATGACGGTATCGAGTTTTTTGGTGGTACGGTTAATGTAAGTAATGTAGTGCTGACTAACATTGGTGATGATTCACTTGATTGGTCTTTTGGTTGGACGGGTTCGGCTACTAATGTTTACATTCAACAAGCCGCTAACGTAGGCGATAACGCTATTGAAGCTGATAACTCTGAGTTTGATTCAAGCGCCACGCCATTAACACTGCCTACTATATCTAACGTAACAATCGTCGGTGCAGAAGGTAATAATGGTATTCGTCTACGCGCTGGTACTGCGGGCGCTCTTAAAAATGTATTTGTAACGGGTCCTGCTACTTACGAAAACTGTTTACGTGTAGGGTCTGATTCAGTTCCTCGCGCTGAAGATGGCACACTAACGATTGTAAACTCTATTGTGGCGTGTCAAACAACGGCAAATAATTTTGGTAGTGAAGTAATTAACGGTGGCGACGTTCAATCTTGGTTTGAAGGACAAGATGGTAACCAAGTACTTACGCCTGCAGAGCTTATGCTTGCTGATGACGGTTACACGCCACTTGCTGGTTCACCGCTTATCGCAAATGGTCAAATTGGTGCTTTTGATGGTTCAACTAATTGGATGGAAGGTTGGACTGTCGGTATTAATGGCGGCTTCCCTACTGATATTGATAACGCGCTTGCACAAGGCTTAGCATTAGATGTTTCTAGTGAATTTCCAGCAATTACAGATAAACCAGTATACCGTTTAACTGAAGATACAACGTTCACAGCAGATGTAACGCTTACTAACGATGCACATTGGATTTTAAATGGTCGTACTGCAGTTGGTAATGACCGTGCAGATGCAACTATATTATATGTTCAAGCGGGTACAACGCTAATTGGTGAAACAGGTGATGACTTTTTAGTTGTACGTCGTGGTTCACAAATTAATGCCAATGGTAATGCAACTGCGCCAATCACTATGACATCTATTCAAGATGTAACAGGCGCTGAAACAACGATTGGTCAATGGGGCGGCTTAGTATTATTAGGTAATGCACCCGCTAACTCGTGTGGCGATCAAACCGGTGAAACGACAGCTGAAGAATTAGCTAACTGTGGTGTATCAGCTGAGGGTGACGCTGGTCAGTTTGGTGGTGATATTATCGATGATAACTCAGGTGTTCTTCGTTATATTGTTGTTAAACATGCAGGTAAAACGCTGGGTAATGGCGATGAACTTAACGGTATCTCATTTGCAGGTGTTGGTTCACAAACGAAAGTTGAATACATTCAAATTCACCAAAACCTAGATGATGGTGTTGAGTTTTTTGGTGGCACAGTTAATGTTCGTAACATTGTACTAACTGATATTGGCGACGATGCATTCGATTGGTCATTTGGTTGGTCGGGTCGTGCACAAAATATCTATATTCAACAAAGTTCAGTTGAGGGTGATAACGCAATAGAAGCTGATAACTCAGAATTCGATTCAAATGCGACACCATTGACTAAACCACTAATTTCTAACGTAACAATTGTAGGTGCTGATGGTACTAACGGTGTTCGTTTACGTGCAGGGACAGCGGGCGTTCTACGAAATGTTGTTATAACGGGCCCTGAAGGTTACTCAAACTGTTTACGTGTAGGCTCAGACTCTGCTGCTAATGCAGAATCGGGTGAGTTGTCTATCGAAAACTCAGCTGTTGCATGTAGTGAAGATAATAACTTTGGTTCACAAGCAATTGGTAGTGGCAATGTGCAGTCTTGGTTTGAAGGTCAAACGGGCAACTTAACGCTTACGGCTTCAGCACTTAATTTAGCGACAGACGGCTTTACACCAAAATCGGGTTCACCTTTATTAGGTGCTGGTGGGGATTCATCTGAGCTTGACTCGTTCTTTACCAAAACAGATTACATCGGCGCATTCGATGGCGATAATAATTGGATGGATGGTTGGACAGTTGCTATTACACCAAGCTTTCCTGACGATATTGCTAATGCATTAGCACAAGGACTTGCAACAGATGTTTCTGCTAGCTTCCCTACAATTACAGACAAACCTGTATATCAATTAACCTCTGATGTTGTATTTACATCTGATGTAACACTGACTAACGATGCGCATTGGATTTTAAAAGGACGTACAGCCGTTGGTAATGACCGCGCTGACAACACAACACTTTATGTTCAGTTTGGTACAACATTAATTGGTGAGTCGGGTGATGACTTCTTAGTTGTTCGCCGTGGTTCTAAAATTGAAGCGGTAGGCAGTGTAAATCAACCAATTACTATGACGTCAATCCAGGATATGACGGGAGGCGAAACTACGATTGGTCAATGGGGCGGTTTAGTATTATTGGGTAATGCACCTGCTAACTCATGTGGCGACCAACAAGGTGAAGCTACCGCAGAAGAACTTGCCAGTTGTGGTGTGTCTGCTGAAGGTGACGCAGGCCAGTTCGGTGGTAATGACCCTGAAGATAATTCAGGTACGCTAAAGTATGTTGCAGTTAAGCAAGCGGGTAAAACGCTGGGTAATGGCGATGAACTTAACGGTATTACACTTGCGGGTGTTGGTCGTCAGACTGAACTAGATTACATTCACGTTCATGAAAATCTAGACGATGGTGTTGAATTTTTTGGTGGTACTGCAAATATTAGTCACCTTGTTTTAACAAGCATAGGCGATGATTCACTTGATTGGTCGTTCGGTTGGACGGGTAAAGCGCAATATGTACTGATTAAACAATCAGACTCTGAGGGCGACAATGCAATTGAAGCTGATAACTCTGAGTTTGATTCAAGTGCAACGCCACTAACAATGCCAACTATCTCTAACGTAACAATTATTGGTAATGTTGGTGTAAATGGTATCCGCTTACGTGCAGGTACTGCGGGTATGCTTAAAAACGTAGTGGTTACAGGTGGTGCAGACTATTCAAACTGTTTACGAGTAGGCTCTGATTCAGCGCCGCGAGCAGAGGACGGTACATTAACTGTTACTCACTCCATCGTTGCGTGTGAAACCGCTAACAACTTTGGTACCCAAGCAATTGGTACAGGTAATGTTGAATCTTGGTTCTTAGGACAAACAGGTAATTCAGTTCAAGTAGCCGCTGACCTTGGGCTAGCAGATAATGGCTATATGCCAACTGCTGAGTCGTTATTACTTGGTAATGGCTTTGATTCATCAAGCTTAGATAGTTACTTTGATTCTGTAGATTACATTGGTGCGATGGATGCACAAACAGACTGGACAGCAGGTTGGGTAAAAGTAGGCCTTTAACCCAAACCACATTATAGCCGAGCGAAAGCTCGGCTAATGTCTTGTTTTGTTTCGGAGTATAAAAATGAAATCTTTTAAACCCTCTACACTTGCTTTATCAAAGTTAAACTACGCTGTAATGGCTGCGTTACTTGGTTTATCAGTAAATACAGCTACGGCTGCTGAGCAGCAAGTAGAAGAGCAAGAAATAGAAGAAGTTGTTGCTGTAGGGCAACGATTAAAGGGCAGTGCGGGTGCTGTACTGCAAGAACGTCAAAACCAAGCGTTTGTTGCTGATATTATGGGTGCAGACCAAATATCACGTACTGGTGATGGCGATGCTGCCTCTGCACTTCGCCGTGTTACTGGTTTAACGTTAGTCGATGGCAAATTTATTTATGTGCGTGGTTTAGGTGAACGCTATTCTAGTACTCAGCTAAATAGCATGTATGTACCAAGCCCTGATCCTACTCGCTCAGTGGTTCCTTTGGATTTATTTCCATCTGAAATTATTGAAAGCTTGAGTGTACAAAAGTCATTTTCACCGGATATGCCAGCTCATTTTGGTGGTGGTAATGTAAATATTCGCACTAAATCAATTCCTTCTGACTTTTTATTAAAAGTACAAGTGGGTACATCGTACAATACTTCTAATAGCGATACCGGTTACTTTTACAGTGGCGGTGATGATGACTGGATGGGTCGAGATGATGGTTCGCGAGCATTATCGGATGTGTTTACTACTGCGCTTACCAGTGATGCTGGTCTTGAGGGCAATATAAACACTACGTTAGCTGAGCGTAAAAACCTGATTCAATCGCTTGATTGGGATGTAGGTATTTCACAAAAGGATGTTGACCCTGCTATGAACTTCTCTATTGCCTTAGGTGATAGATTTGAAAGTGAGGTCGGTACTTTTGGTGTGCTTGCAGCCGTATCTTACGATAACGAGTGGGAAGTAGTTCAAGAGCAAAGCGGCTCAAGCCTTGGTAGCTTAGGCTGTGAAGACAAATGTTTTGCCCAGTATTACGATGGTACATCGACTGAGCAAAATGTACGTTGGAGCGGCACATTAAATTTAGGATATGAGTTAAACTCAAACCATAAGTTTGAGCTTACTAATATTGCACTTCATGACATGAGTGACCGCGTACGTAACCGCGATTACTTTGATGCAAATGAAACCGAAGAAGGTGTCACCGAATTACGCCGAGTAGATATTACGTACGAAGAGCGCGAAATGTTTTCGACTCAGCTTAAGGGGACGCACAACTTTGCAGAGCTAAATAATTTATTTTTTGATTGGTATGGCGGTTTAAGTCGAGCAAACCGTAATGCACCAGGTGGTTTAGATGTTGTTTATCAGCAAAACTTAGTTGATGGCGTGCTTGAATCTGAACAACTGCAAGATGTAGCTGCAACAAATATCACCCGTGAGTATCAAGTATTACACGACGATGTTGAAACATTTGGTTGGAATATGGGTATGCCTTTTTATGGTGACGGCTATGAGCTTGAGTTAAAAATAGGCGGCGATTTTTCAGAGAAAAAACGTGATGCAAGTAATGTGAAGTTTGGCATTACGCACCGTGGTATAAGCGATGAGTACTCGTTCGGCTCTAACGTAAGCGATATTTTTGCTGATGAAAACACGGCGAATGACGCTTTTTATGCAAGTGTAACAGGCTCAGGTATTTTTGATGACGGCACCACTGATGGTGATAAGTACAGTGCAGCGCATAAATTAGATGCTTATTATTTTATGGCGGATTACTTCTATCAAAACACTTGGCGTTTTACTGGTGGCGTTCGATGGGAAGATTTTTCTCAAGTATCAGTCGGTTATGAAGCGCATACTAATTTCTTTGAAAATACGTTACAAGAAATCCAAGATGTAGCTATTAATGAAGATAACTTTTTTCCTTCTTTAGCTGTTACGTACATCATGGATGAAGAAATGCAATTTCGCTTAAATTTAAGTGAAACAACCATTCGCCCTGATCTACGTGATGTAAGCTCTTCTTTCTTTGTTGACCCGTTAACTGAGTTTCTGGTGAGAGGATCACCTAGTTTACAAAGTTCTAATTTAAAAAATGTAGATTTTAGGTTTGAATGGTATATGCCATCAGGTAATAACCTTTCTGTTGCATTGTTTTATAAAGACATTGAAAACCCAATTGAAATGGTTGAGCTTGCGGGCGTAGGTGGTGCATCTCCACAGTTATTAACAGCAAATGCTCAGTCGGGTAAATTGTCGGGTATTGAAGTTGATTTTTTAACTGACTTTGGCTTTATAAATAAAGATTGGTCTTCAGCATTTTTGTCAGGCAACGTTACGCTATCTGACTCAAGTGTTAATTTGGGGATTAATGATTCAGACGGTGTTGACTCACTGTTTGAAACACAGCTTAAAGAAGCCCTTGAGGCCGATACGGTATCGAATATTGTAACTAACAATGAGCGTCGTTTAGTTGGTCATTCTGAGTGGGTTGCAAACTTACAAATGGGCTATGACTCGAATGATGGGTTTCATTCTACTTCATTAATTTATAATGTGTTTGGTCCTCGTATAATTGTACCTGGTACACGTGGAAATGAAGATGCAGAAGAAAAGTCGTTTCACTCAGTTGATTTAGTTTATTCTTACTTCCCTAACTTTAACTCTAAAGTTAATTTTAAGGTTAAGAATATGCTTGGCCAAGAAAAAGAAATTGAACAAGAAGGTCTTACCCTTTGGGGACAAGACACCGGCACTGAGTTTAGTTTAAGTTATAGCTATGAGTTTTAAGCTTTATTTAAAATAAAACTCAAGGAATGAAATAGTAAACTTCACTATCTATTAGCTCTGTATTTTAATACAGAGCTTTTTTGTGTTTATGCTCAGTATGAAAAATATTTAAGTTCTGTTTTATTCACTAGTTTTAGCCGTCTACGAGTGTTAGTTTAGCGTTAATGAAAATTAAATCTCACGCAATGAATTTAATTTTTAATGTATTAAGGCATCTTTTATGAATCAAACAGTGGAACAAACAATGAAAAAAGTAGGATTAGTCGGTTGGCGTGGCATGGTTGGCTCTGTGTTATTAGAACGTATGCAGCAGCAAAGTGATTTTGCCCATATCGACACCACCTTTTTCACCACCTCACAAGCGGGTCAACTAGGCCCAGATATAGCAGGCGACGCAAAACCATTACTAGATGCAAGTGACATTAGCGAACTTGCTAAAATGGATATTATTGTTACTTGCCAAGGCGGTGACTACACCAATGCGGTACATCCAAAACTTCGAGAGTCGGGTTGGGATGGTTACTGGATTGATGCAGCTTCAGCGCTGCGTATGAGTGAGGACAGCATTATAGTGCTTGATCCCGTAAACAAAGATGTTATTGAACAAGGCTTAGAGCAAGGCGTTAAAACCTTTGTGGGCGGTAACTGTACTGTATCGCTGATGCTACTTGCATTAGGTGGTTTATTTGAGCAAGACCTAATTGAATGGGTAAGCCCAATGACTTACCAAGCGGCGTCGGGCGCTGGTGCACGAAATATGAAAGAGCTTATTGCACAAATGGGCGCTATTCATGCAAGTGTTGCAGATAAACTAGATAACCCAAGCTCTGCTATTTTAGAAATTGATAAAATAGTAAGTGAAACAATGGCGTCAAAAGACTTACCACAAGACCAATTTGGTGTGCCATTAGCGGGCAGTTTAATCCCGTGGATTGACGTACCTATGCCAAGCGGTCAGTCTAAAGAAGAATGGAAAGCGCAAGTTGAAGCGAACAAAATTTTAGGTTCTTCAAAGCAACCAGTGCCTATTGACGGTTTATGTGTACGTATTGGCGCTATGCGTTGTCATTCACAAGCGATGACCATTAAATTACGTGAAGATATTAGCGTAGAAAAAATTGAAGAAATTTTAGCGTCTCATAACGAGTGGGTTAAGGTTATTCCTAACGAGCGTGAAATTAGCGCAACAGACTTAACACCCGTTAAAGTAACAGGCACTTTAACAATTCCTGTTGGCCGTATTCGTAAATTAGCGATGGGGCCAAAATACATCAGCGCATTTACAGTAGGCGATCAGCTTTTGTGGGGAGCGGCAGAGCCACTTCGTCGTATGCTACGCATAATTGTTGATGGTGAGTAATACCAATTCGCAATAATACTTAATCAATTTGAGGGGTTAAATCTGACGCTAACTACGTTAAATATTTCTGATATAGAACAACTAAATAACGAAATCTTTGCCTTGTTATCGACACGATTTTTCTTCCCTCAAAATAGATCACTTAATTAAGCGAATTGGTATAATATATAATTAGTATTAACAAAAGGGGTTGGCAATTTGCCAGCCCTTTTTAGTTTAATGGCTTATAAAACCGCTTAAGAGGCTTAAACAATACTTTTTTATGAATGTTCACTGTTGTTTATTATTGAACTTAAGTAAACTGTTTACATTGTGCAACAGCCTATTCAAGTAACATTAATGACCTCTCATATAAATAACTTTGCCAATAAGCGATTAGCATTTGTTAGCTCCTATTTTAGTTCTGCAATTGCTATAAACACGGTTGTTTCTTGTTTTCTTATTTTTAGCAGTATTAACCACAGCGCCTCGCAAGAAAAACTTTACTGGCTTTTTACGTTATCATTTATTTCATTACTTCGAATAGCCAGCCATGTATTTGTTAACAACACCCATGCTTTTAAATATCATCTGTATTTTATAGGTTTATTATTAACAGCCGTAACTTGGGCTGCTTTCCCCATTTTGTTTTATGAAAATATGCCAATGCAGGAGAAGTTTGTATCACTCGTTGTTTTTAGCTCCCTTGCTGGTGGCGGTGTAAATGTTTTAGCTTCTGATATTCGTTCCTCCTTGTCGTATATAACCTGTTTACTGGTTCCTTTTAGTATTTTATTACTTTTACAGCCTATTGAAGATGAGAATGTACTAGGTATTTTAGGGCTCGTTTTATGGTTTATTTTGTGTTTTGTTACCGCTGTACGTTCTGCTAAAGATGTAAAGTCATCAATTAATAATGAACTTAAGTTAGATCAATTTATTGAAAACTTAGAAAACGAAGTGCAACTTCGTACCGAACAAATAATCCTTTTAGAGCAAAAAGATAATTTAACTAAATTGTTTAACAGGGGGAGCTTTGTTTCTAATGTTGAACTTGATTTAGCCAATCAAAATGATGATATTAAAGCCGTTTTATTTTTAGATATGGATGACTTTAAAATCATCAACGATAAATACGGTCACGATTTTGGTGACTTTGTTCTGGCCCAAACAGGTAAACGATTAGTTGAAACACAAACCCAAGGCGACTTTATTGCTTGTCGTTGGGGAGGGGATGAGTTTATTTTTTATTCTCGTAGTAACACCGAAGACGAACTTTTTGACTGTGTTTTTAGATTAGTTAAAACTTTAACGAAAACAGTAAGCATGGATAGCTATCAAGTAAACCCTTCTTTTAAGGTTGGGCTGTATTTTACGCGTGAAAACTTTAATCTTGAAGACGCGATTAAATACGCTGATGTTGCTATGTATGAAGGTAAGAAAAGCCGTAATGAAATATCGGTATTTGACGAGCGAATGCATGAATCGCTTAAAAGAGAAGAAGTACTTCGCAGCTCAATTAAAGAGTGCGTAGAAAAAGGTGACTTTCATCTGTGTTATCAACCTATTGTTGATATAAGTACAAATGAAATAACCACGTTTGAAGTACTACTTCGTTGGCAGTTTAATGATGAATTTATTCCCCTTTCAGAATTTATAGATATTGCAGAGCGATATGGGAAAATTAATATATTAGGTGAATTTGTACTAGAGCAAGCCATCGCGAGTTTAAGTAAGTTAAACGCTGTGAATAGTAAGATTGGATTGTCGATTAATGTGTCGGTGTTGCAACTAGAAAACCATAATTTTTTAGATTTTTTAGTTGCTCTTCTAAATAGATATGCTGTTAAACCATACAATGTGCATTTAGAAATAACAGAAACAGTGATGATTAAAAATTTACCGTATTTGTCAAAAGTGATTACGGCCATAAAAAATACCGGTGTGCGTATCTCTATTGATGATTTTGGTACTGGGTTTTCTTCTATATCGGTTTTAAAAGAGCTATCAGTTGATTACATTAAAATAGATAAATCTTATATTGATAACATTTGTGAATGCTCAAAAGATAAAAGTATTGTATCTGCGGTAACTAACATGTCGCATATGATTGGTTGCCAGGTAATAGCGGAGGGCGTAGAAAACTCCGCTCAGTTAACGTTATTACAAAGCTTAGAAATTGATAAATACCAAGGTTTTATATTCAGTAAACCAGTTAGATTTGCCGATGCGCTTAAACTTATTAGTTAGAGCGCTGGCTTTTCAGGCACAAAGTTTGTTTTATCTAGGTTCGATTTAAGCGTGCCGTGCGTTTCTGGCTCGCTGCGAGCGGTAACTTCTTTTGTGTTATTCTATTAGCTTACATTCATATGTAAATAACTTAAAACGGAGCAGTCCGCCTCGTTTTTTTAATGCTATTTGCCTAAAGATGCTGCCGAAAATTCAACCTAAAAAGATAGGTAGGCCTTAGTAATAATGAACTTTTATTGACTTAATTCGCTTATATGAACTACCTGATTACGCCCTCCATTTTTAGCATGATAGAGTGCTTTATCTGCCTCATTTATTGCGCTTTCAATTGCGCTTTCAATTGCGGTTTTATTGCATTTAATATTTATTACGCCAAAACTTGCCGTAACATTAATTATTTTATCATTAAAATGAATCGGACTACTGGCGAGTGCGTTTCTTAGTTTTTCGGGGAATGCTTTAGCTGTAGGCTCGTCGTTACGTGCTATTAATAAGGTAAATTCTTCGCCACCAATTCGGCCAAACAAATCATCTGGATTTATGCAGTCTTACATTATTTTCGCCGCTTCTACTAACACCACATCACCTCCTGCATGTCCAAACTCATCGTTTATTTTTTTAAATTTATCTATATCCCAATAAATTAAGCTTACGTACTTATAATTATTAAGTTTATCTTTTAGTTGCTCTTGGCTTTTATTATAAAACCCACGCCTATTTAAGCAGCCCGTAAGTACATCAGTCATTGCAAGATGGTTCATTTTTTCGGCTAAATCAGACGCCATTATGAATATCATAAATACGGCCATGCCGACATGAGCAGCAGGGACAGTCATAAAATTAATTAATGTATATAGCGCTATATATTCTTCATTCACTTGGCTGCCTTGCAGTAATGCTATGCTTGCTGCAACAAATAAAAGTAATCCACATAGCGAATAAGTGATACTAGCGCCTATTTCAGCAGGGAGTGATTTTTGCTTATGCCTGAAAATAATAACCGCACTTAGTATCAGTAAGATCACATCGTAATACACATACAACGACATAAATAAGCCAACATGCACATTTATGGCTGTAAAATAATAAACAGCAGCAAGAGTTACTATTGCCGAGATGATTAAATAGCGAATTTTTATACTCGAATTTACCCTAATGCAATGCCCCCATGTACCAAGTAGCACAGAGCCTACTGAGAAGCTGCTTCCTAACATCCAATATAGTGTATGAGAGTCAAATAATGGTTCTGCTAATATTGTTGCCCATTGGCATGCCGAGAGTGCGAATGCGATTGTCCAAAGCATGGCATATTGCTTTTTACCTAACGTAAACCACGACATTAAAAATATGACAGACCAAATAACACTGGTTAAAAAGAGGGTAACTAATATATAAAAAACAGGGTTCATGTATTTTTATTCTTGTTTGCGTTAATTTTACTTTAGTAGATGAAAGCGGTTTATTCGGATCAATGCAGGTTATTAGTTGGCAAAACTATAGATAGATAAGCATGGGAATCACTTCATTAAGCGGTGTATTTGAATAGTGGTATATCCTTTGCTGTAGTGATTGTAGTTTAAAGTTTTAAGCTTATATGGCTTTGCTCTATCTGTAATTTTATACCTAACAGGTACTTAAGTTACAAATATTAGTAATTTTTACACGTTTATTTATGTACTTAATTAAAAAGTTTAACTAATTAGAGCCTGTTTATCTTTCGAGGTTAAATGTGCAGCTGTACGTTTGGTTTTTAGGCAAGGTTGAGTCTATGTTGTGTGGTTGTTCTTCATAAATAGGCGATAACGCAGCATTAATGCCAAACATACGCAGCCCCTAAATAGAACAAATTTTAATCCTTAAAGGTCAATAGGCCCTGGTTTTTAGCAAAGGAAGTTAGAATGCATTTTTCATCTACAACATTTCACGCCAAATATTTTAAAGGTGTAATAGCGCTGATTGTATTGCTTATATTAATGCGAATAGCTGCGCCTTATGTAGTTCAATACTACGTAAATTATCAGCTAAAACATACGCAAGGTGTTACGGGGCATGTTGGTGATGTAGATTTGTTTTTATATCGCGGTGCCTACGCAATTGACGACGTTGAAATTTACGCTGTTGATGCAACTTCAGCTCCGAAGCCTTTACTGAGTATTCAAACTCTTGATTTTTCACTCGCGTGGTCAGCCCTTTTAAAGGGCAATTTAGTAACAAACATGGCCTTTACGCGTCCTGAAATAGTTATTTACGATAAAGACCCCAATGCTTCTGAGCAAAATAAACAAGTAAAAGACGAAACTACCTGGGTAGGGCTCGCCAATAATTTAGTACTGTTCTCTATTGATACCTTAACAATTGAGCAAGGCAAATTAACTTTAGTTAACTCAACTAATAGTGGTGAAAAACCCACTTTTATATCAAATATTAACGCTCGAATTGAAAATATAACCAACGCGCAAAACCTATCAAAAACACTAGTGACTACTCTAAGCGTAGAAGGTGCATTAATGGGGGAGGCCGGATTAAAGCTTGATGGCAAATTAGATCCCTTTAGCAAACAAGCCAATTTTGATTTTAACGCAGAGGTACAGCGTTTCTCTGTTAAAAACCTCGATACTGTATTTAAGGTATACACGCCTTTTGATATTGAAGCGGGTGGCATTGATGGCGCTATGGAACTTGTAGCTAAAGATAATAACTTAAATGGTTATGTAAAAGCGGGCGTTCAAAACTTGAGTGTGTTCTCGTGGCGCGAAGATATAGAAAAAGATGACGACGGCATATTTACGGCCATATTTGAAGGCAGTGTTGATTTACTGGGCTCTATACTCGAAAACGATGAGTCAAAACTTGTTGCTGCACGTATTCCTATAGAGGGACAACTAGATAATACGGATGTTTCGACTTTTCAAGCTGTGATTTCGGTATTAGAAAACGCATTTTTTGATGCGTTTAAAATGAAAGTAGATAACGTTATTTCTTTTGAAGATACGGATGAAAAATTTGATAACGAGGAGAATTAAAGCTCTTTGGTAATGTTCGTTTTAGTTAAATACTTAAGCTGCACCCACTTTTTAAACTTTAAGTGGGTGCTTTAGTACTTTTCTCAGATTAGTTTTTGCGGTTACTCAATAGCTCTTTAAGCTCAGCAATTTGGGATTGTAGTTCGTTTACTTGCCCTTGCGTTGCAGGTAATGAGCTGTCGTCTGCGAGCTCTTCTCGCGCTTTGCGGTGCTCTTCACTCATTACTTCTAAAATGGCACCTACCATCATATTTAAAAATACAAATGCGGTTAAAAATATAAACGTAAGGTAATAAATCCAGCTTAGTTCGTACACCGCCATTGTTTCATACATTATGTCGGTCCAATCTTCAAATGTTGCCACCCTAAACAGAGTAAGCATGGAGATTGAAACATCTTGCCAAAGTACGGGGTTTATTTCAGCAAACATCATGCTGCCCATTGCAGCGTATATATAAAAAATAACAAACATTAATAGGGCTATATAACCCATTTGTGGAATGGCTTTAAGCAATGAATTAACTAATAAGCGCAGCTCTGGGATCATCGATACTAATCGCAGTACTCTAAATATGCGAAGTAATCGAGCAATTAACATAGTAGAGCCAGCAGCAGGATATAAACTGCCCAATACTATGATGGTGTCGAATATGTTCCATCCTTTAGAAAAAAAATGTTTTATGCCTTTACTTGCAATAAAGCGGATTACTAGTTCAATTAAAAAGAATGCGGTAATGCCAACGTCCATCCAATTTAGAGCAAGCTCTACGGTAGGATGTAGTGAGTAAGTGTGCGCACCTACTGTCAGGGCAGAAACAATAATTACAGCTATAACAAATGATTGAAATATCTTGCTTTTGTCTATACGCTGAAACAACTTTTGTAACTGCGACATCATAGAAATAGATCCTTTGGAGATTAAGATTTTATGGCGCTAATATACAATAATATTGTAATAATTTAACGCTTTTTCGATATAGAAAGTGTAAGGAAATTTAATGTTTACCAATAAACTAAAAAGTAGCGCATTACTTATTGTTGGATTATGTGTTTTAGCAGGTTGTAGCTCTGATGCGCGTTTTCATGAAGTTCAATCGGCGCGCCTTGATGAGTGTAACTATAAAGCTGACAAAGAATATTACGAATGCTTAGATAAACAAGATTCTAACTACGAAGAGTTTAAAAAACAGCAACAAGCAGAAACTAAATAAGTAACCTTTATATTATGACTAAAACTCAAAAGCAGCGCGATAAGCACATTAGACTAGCACTTACTAATGCATGCGAAGCAATAAAAGAAAGCGTAATTGGTTTTGATTATCTAACGCATACCATTGATTTAAATAATGAGGCCAATACGTTAAAAGTACAATGCTATTTTAATGATGATATAGCCCTTGAAAGTGCAAAACCGCAACTTGATGAGTTAACGCAGATTATACTTAGCCAGCTAGCAGCTATTAAGTTGAACGCAAAACCAGCACACATCTCATTTTTAGCCAATTAACAGCGGTTTAGTTGGTATGACATCACATGGACGTTATAATTAGATAAATTATTTTTAGGGTTTAAATTATGGCTGTTCCTACGCGTTCGCAAATTTCACCAGGTACCACAGTAAATATTGTATTAAAAGAAGATCAACGCAGCGGCACATTAACTGAGGGTGTGGTTGAGCGCCTTTTAACAAAATCACCAAATCACCCACACGGCATTAAAGTACGTTTAGAAGATGGTCAAGTTGGCCGAGTAAAAGAGATTTTATAATGGCAGCGTTAACAGAACAGGCTTTTTGGGAATTAGTAACAACGCCTGATTTAGGGCTCGATCCGCAAAGTGTGAGCGATAACCTAAAAACTAAACTTAATGATTTAAGCGATCAACACCTTATTGATTTTGATAAGCATTTTGGCATACATATGCGTAAATGTTTTACCTGGGATTTGTTTGGTGCCGCTTTTGTGATGGCTGGATGTAACGACGATTACGGTTTTAGCGAGTTTAGATGTTGGTTAATTTCGCGCGGTAAAACAGTATTCGAAAACGCTTTAGAAAATGCTGATTCGTTAGCGCAGTGTACACCTGTTTATTACTTAAATGAGCAGCCTTACCCGTATATTGATGAGTATGATTTAATAGCCGGTTTATTATTTGAAGAACGCAGCGAAGACGAATTACCGTTTATTCCATCAGGCAGCGATGAACCCAAAGGCAAGCGTTTTAAAGACAAACCTAAGTTTTTAAAGCAAAGCTACCCTTTATTATTTGCAAAGTACTGGCAATAAAATAAACAGTAATTTGTGCGCTATTCAAACAATTTAATGAGTTCAATTTCCCTACAAGTAAGCGCATTGATATAAATCGTTTTGCTGTTTAAGTACGTATTAACTAAAGTACTTAACAGCAAAATGGTTTGTAATGCGGTATCTATGAGGAATCTTTGTGGATTTAAATGTGTTCAATCTAAGGGATTTATTCGCGGCACGAGGTTTGTAACCTAATAAGCTCGGTAATTGCTCTTGCGTTATCTTACTGGCTTACACACATGAAGAGTTAGTAATAGTCGAGCAAAGCTCCCTTAGCTGCTCGCGTCTTGGTTCCTGAATACGACTTCTCTCCTTTTATAGTAAATCTCTGTTATAGTTGTTAAAAGTTATAAAAGCTAAGTGATTAGGCATTTTGCTATTATTTAACACGCTGACTCACGAGGATACACCCACGAAATGAAATATTTAACACTCGCTTTATTAACTGTCGCTTTTACAAGTGCAAATGCTTTTTCTGAGCCGAGTAATAAAACACGATTTATACCGCTTTTAAAGTCAAAATTGGGAGCCTACGAAGTTGTGTCGAGCAACTCAGGGTTATGCGTTAACAGCAATTTGAGTTTGACAGATGAAAGTGATTTAAGTGCTGGTTTTAAACTTGGTGAGCAAATTGTATTTGGATCGCTCCACAATGGTACCCGAACCATTAAAAAACCAAACTTTTGCTTTATAACCAGCACGCTTAAATATAAAAGTGATGGCCTTGAAAACGGCTTAAGAATGAGCCGTTGTGAAAGCCCTGCAAACGAAAAAACAATCAGTCAAAGTATCAAATTTTTAGCTGATAACACACTCAAATACACATTGAGCGAACCCAATGTAGAGTGCACATTTAAAAAAGCAGATGAGAGTAAATAAAGCATCTAGTAAGTAGCAAATCATTCGCAGTATATTTTAGGGATATCGCGCCAACGCGTAGTGTACTGCGGCGACAAAAAATCACGGTTCATGTGCCACCGGTCATTTAATTTACTACTTGCAAGGCTTAGCATTCCTTTTCCGTATCGATTGTTAATTGTGTCTAAGCATTGCATAAGTTTCGGATTATCAGGGCTTTTATTAAATAAGTCATTTTGCTGAAACTGTTCTGATATTAGCTCTACCGCACCCACACCACATTTATAAAACCGTATACCGGGTTGGTAAATCTTATTAAATACCTCAGATACAGCATTAGCCATCACGCAGGTGTCGTTAGTGGGTGAGGGGAACTTATACACAAAAGACTTTTTATAATATCTATTTTCGTGCGCGCCACTGGCTGCAAAAATATAAAGCTGGTGAGTGAGCGAGTGTTGCGCTCTTAATTTATTAGCCACTGTGGTTACATGGTTAATTAGCGCTGTTTTAAGTGCTGTTGGCTCACATATGCGCTCTCCAAAACTACGGGTTGAATAAATCTCCCGCTTATCTTGTCGTACATCATCCCAGTTTAAACATGTTATCCCGTTAAGCTCGCTTACTGTGCGTTCAACAACCACACTAAATGCACGGCGCATTGCTCTAGGGTTTTGCTGAGCAAGATCCCAGGCGGTGTGTATATTCATTATTTTAAGTTTTTTAGCTAGCCGGCGGCCTATTCCCCACACATCTTCGCAGCTCATTCTTTGTAAAATAGCTTGGCGAGTTTGTTCGCTATTTATTACTGCAACACCATTAAAACCACTGAGCTTTTTAGCGGCATGGTTAGCGGCTTTTGCTAAAGTAGGGGTCGGGCCAAAACCTACACCTACAGGAAGCTTTGTTTCGCGCCATACTGTGCGCCTTATTGTATGACCGTATTCATGCCAGTCTTTAATTAATGATGTGTAGCCATCAAAGTGCAAAAACGATTCATCAATACTGTATATGTGCTGTGTATCGCAAAAGCGAGCGATGATATTCATCATTTTGTCGCTTAAATCAGCATAAAGCTCGTAATTGCTAGAGCGAATAACAACGTTGTTTTGCTCAAGTAAATGCTTAACTTTAAAGTACGGGCCAAATTTAGGAATATTTAAGCGCCGAGCAATAGGGCAAATAGCGCATACACAGCCATCGTTATTGGTAAGTACAACCACGGGTTTTGATCGAATAGCAGGGTCGAATACTTTTTCGGCACTGGCATAAAATGACACAGCATCAACTAAGGCATACATTTTAGTAACTCTGGGCTTTGCCTGTGCATTCTTATTGATAGCGTTACTACGCCTTCGAGCTGAAACTCGTCTGCAGAGGTGAGTTGTACAGGCTTATGTAAAGAAGAAGCTGAAAGCAGCCGCGCATTGGTTTTATCAAGCAGCTTGCATACAAAAAGACCATTTAAGTTAGCAACAATAACGTCACCATTCTCTGCAGGCTCTGCACGGTCAATAACTAATAAGTCCCCTTCAAAAATTCCGACTTCTTGCATAGAGTTACCCGATGCTAGGCCAATAAAGGTAGCATTTGGGTGCTTTATTAAAAGCTCATCAAGGGTTACACCTAGCTCGGTGTACTGCGCTGCGGGCGATTCAAAACCACACACGCCTGCTTCTATATAAATGGGAATTACAAACATAACACAACCTAAAACGCATATACTGTATAAGTGTACAGTATATGCGTTTTGTGTAAGTTATGCCAAGAAATGTATAACCGATCAATCCATATTTTTGATCATTTGCTGTGCGATATCTAAAAAGTCTTTGATTTGCTGAGGGTTTAAGTTTTTACACATTTGATTATTTATTTTCTGCTCTGAGGCTAATAACTTATCAAAAAGAACTTTACCTTGCTCTGTGAGCGACAAAATAAAGCAGCGCTTATCGTGCTCACTTGCCTGTTTATTTATTAAATTTAAGCCAATAAGATCTTTAATTAAACGTGCTATTTGCGCTTTGTCGCGCTGCGTTTTAGTAACAATATCGTTAGCCGTACAGTTATTTACGTTCGCAATAATATGTATGCAGCGTACGTGCATAGCATTAATACCAAGTTCGCCTGCGTTAATTGCTTCACGAATTGTGACGCGGTAATTTTGCATCAATTCAAACAGCGTATTTGATAAAGGTGTATTCATAAAACTCTCAATGTAGTTGACAAAGTCAATCAATTTGTTATAGTTGATTTTATCAACCAATGGGGCGTTGTGCAATGTCTGCTTTTATAGCAGCTAATTATTATACCAATCTGCTTATATATGGGGTCTATTTAACGTTAAGAAAATTACGCTAGAACTAGGCTAAAATTTTTGTATCTAGTTGTTCTAAATAAAAAATTTTTAACAACGTTATAGTGCAATTTAATTCGTTAAATTGATCAAAGATTTATGCAAGTTGGTATTAAAGTCCAAGTTTTGTAAAACGAGGTAATGCATGGGTAAACAAATTCGCAAAGCTAACATATTAAGTACGCAGCAAATCACACCACACCTACAACGCATTGTTGTAGGCTCTGATGATTTTAACGACTTAACCTCACAGCACATTGGTAACTATGTAAAAGTACTGATCCCAAAAAATGGTGAAGTAGATTTTAACTTAAAAACAGCGTGTATGCGATCTTACACAATAAGGCATGTAGATGCACAAACAGGCGCGTTAACACTTGATTTTGTTATAAATATGCACCAAGGTCCGGCAACTGACTGGGCTAAAATTGCAAAAGTAGGTGATGAGGTAGGTATTGCAGGCCCAGGCCCTAAAAAGCTAGATAATTATGGGCATTCGCATTATGTGTTGCTAGGGGATTTAACATCGGTAAATGCAATAAAGGGGTATATACAGCAATTACCTTTATTTTCAAAAATTGATGCCTTTGTACATGTACCCACCGAAAAAGACATTATAGATTTAGAAACAAGCCGCGATGTTAATTGGCTTGTTACCGACAATGCTGACGAAGCGCTACTTAGCGCGCTTCAAAATTTGCACATTACAGCAGAGCCTCCCATTGTATTTATGGCATTGGAAGCTGGGCTTGTTCGTAAAGCAAAGACATTGTTAACAGAGCAATTTAATATACCACGCGGTAGTATTGTTTCCTCAGGGTATTGGAAAAAAGGCGTGGATTCAGAAGGCTATAAAGAGCTGCGCCAACGTGATGCACAGCTTGCTTGAATACCTTAGAGCAAAATAACATATACCTATTTTGCTTTAATACCACTGCGTAACTTGAATTGACCTAATAGCAGACCCATTTAAGTGTTTTATGCTAATGATGTAATACATTGTTAGCATGCATTTTTAGGAGCTACTATTTTGTTGAATTCCATTCCTTTTTCGTTATTAGAACTTGCCCCCATGATTAAAGGGGACAGCGTTACTAACACTCTTCATAAAAGTACTAAATACGCCCAACGTGCAGATGATCTTGGCTTTAACCGTTTTTGGCTTGCTGAGCATCATAATATGCCAGGTATAATTTGTGCGGCCACTTCAATTTTGGTTGGTCACATTGCAGGTAATACCAAAAAGATACGCGTTGGGTCAGGCGGTATTATGCTGCCAAACCACTCCCCATTAGTTGTTGCTGAACAATTTGGTACATTAGAGAGCTTATATCCTGGGCGAATAGATTTAGGACTAGGGCGTGCCCCAGGTAGCGACCCCGTAACGAGTCGTGCACTAAATAACGATATGAGCCGTGCAGAAAACTTCCCAGGTGAAGTAACTGAGCTGCAAACATTGTTAGGTCCTTACAATGGTACGCATCCTATACGTGCTATACCGGGGGAGGACACAAACGTTCCGATTTGGTTATTAGGCTCGAGTTTATTTAGCGCGCAACTAGCGGCGCAAAAAGGGTTACCGTACGTATTTGCAGGGCATTTTGCACCGCGCTTTGTACACGATGCAATAGCGTTGTATAAGCGCGAATTTAAAGCATCAAGCGTACTTGATAAGCCATACGTAATGCTTGCACTGCCTTTAGTGGCTGCAGATACCGACGATGAAGCGCAATACTTGTCGACTACTTCTAAGCAACGTGTACTCGAACTTATACGCGGTAATGAGCTGTGGCTAAAACCACCTGTTGAAAGCATGGACGGGTTATGGAGCGAACAAGAGCGCGCCCATGTAGAGAACTTTTTAAGCCTAAGCGTAGTAGGCGGACATGTAAGTATTAAACACAAGTTAGAGATTATAGCTAAACAGCTAGAAGTTGATGAGTTTATATTTACCAATGATGTATTCGATAGTGAAAAACGCCACCGTGCACTCGAAATTTTAATGGAAATAAAACACTAAAATATAGTTAGTTAAGCAAGCGTACACTCTGGGCTTGTTAATATACAGACATCATCAAAAGTTAAACTTTTTTAACTCATTTTATTAACTTTAAGTGATGTCTGTATTTGTTATTTAAATATTAAAAGTAAATTTGATTGCTATTTTTAGTACATATTTTGCTTTATATACCGTTCTGTTTTTTCAATTGAACTGATTTAAACAATCAATTTTAAGATATCACTTTTGTTTTTTATAATGTAGCTATTAAACCAGACATCATAAAATTAAAGGCAGGTACACCGTGAACTCTCTAAACACCGCAACAGCTAATTCAGTTAACAAAACAGCGCAGCCAAAAGTTGCTCTGATTGCTGAAGGTGGCGGGCAGCGAGGGATATTCACAGCTGGCGTACTTGATGCGTGGTTAGAGCAAAGCTATGACCCTTTTGATTTATTCATTGGTACTTCAGCGGGTTCACAAAACTTAACTAGCTACTTAGCGCGTCAAAAAGGCTACGCTAAACGCCTGATTAGAGGACTTTCGCGTAATAAGCGTTTTTTTCAGCTTGGTCGCGGATTAGTGGGTAAGCATATAGTTGATCTAGATTGGTACTTTGACAAAACCACTGAAGTAAACAGAGCTATAGATTTCAAAACAGCGAAAACTAGTTTAGGTGAGCGTGAACTACTTATAACAGCCACAAATGCACGAGACAGAAAAGCTTATTACTTATCGCCTACAGGTGATAGCAGTCAATGGCGTGATTTGTTAAAGGCTTCTAGCGCACTTCCGTTTTTATACAAACAAGGTGTAAAGTTAACACCTTGGTTAAACGCAAAAGCAGCGAATGAAGCTCACTTGGTCGAAGAGAAAACACAAGCTGATTTTTATCTCGATGGCGGCTTAGCAGCACCATTGCCTGTACGTGAAGCTTACAACCGAGGTGCACGTAAAATTGTGGTAATAAGAACGGTTGACGCTAACTTTCAAGCGCAATCTGCATGGGTACAAAAGCTAAGAACATTTGCTATAGCATCGGGTTATTGTCCAAAAACATTAGACTACTTAATACAGCACGAGAAGGCTTATTTAGATGAGCTTGAGTTTATTGCAAATCCACCAGATGATGTAGAAATAATCCAAATTTTTGCAGACGAAAAACTGCATAGCAAATTATTAGGTAGTTCAAATAAAGATTTACGTTTTGATCATAAATTAGGCTTAGCTGCAGGTCGATCTTATTTAGCGCAGCAAAGCCAATTCGAGATCAGCAACACGCATAACTATACGCAAAGCGAATATAGTTACAATTAAACCAAATTCTTGTACCTAGATTGCAAATAGTACTGCAACTTAAAATTGCAGTACTATTCTTCATTTAAATGACACCCACCTAAATTTGTATGTTTATTAACCCCTAGATTCTGGCGCTTCAATTCTTTAAAACTATAAATGGGTGTCATTCTAAATTTTTAAATTAGCTAAAATTATTGTGAACACTTAAATAATATAAATGGGTGTCATTTTAAACCTAAAAATAAACCTAAGTTGATGAGAGTAATATGCTCGTTTCACTATTTAAAATACCGTCTATTTCTCTTACTTGCCTAAGTACTCCATCAAACTCACTTAAATTCGCGGCCTGTATCTCTGCTACCAAATCCCAAGCACCATTGGTAGTGTGCAATTTTGTAAGTTCGGGTATACCACGCATAGTTTTAATAACTTGAGAAGTTGATTTACCAATCACTTCCACCATCATAATTGCACGAACGGCTTCGGTTTCTATGTGTTCATGCACCCTTATGGTAAAGCCTAAAATAGCGCCTGAGCTCACTAATCGATCTAATCTATTTTGCACTGTCCCGCGTGACACATTTAAAGAACTTGCTAAAGCAGAGATAGAGGCGCGACCGTCTTTTCGTAATTCAGCAATTAAAGCGTTATCAAGGGAATCGTAAATATAGGGAGTCATAAATCAAACCTTTTAGAGCATGGCCTACTAAAATACACAATTTGTATATACCTGCATAGCAAAGTGATAAAAATTAATAAAATTTGTATAACTAGTTGCCATATTAAATAGCATGCGGCCTCGCTAAACTTGTTTTAAATTAACTAATACATTTATTTAAGAGGTTTCAACATGAGTCATTTTATAGCACAGCCAAAACAAGGCGTTCCGTTTGTTAGCGTTCAGGCAATGGCTAAGCTTATAAATAGCTTAGGTATCGAAAACGTTTTGTTAGAGCTAACACATAAATTAGAAACCGACTTTGCCCGTTGGAAAGAGTTTGATAAATCACCTCGCTATGCAGCACACTCACCAGAGGGTGTAATAGAGCTAATGCCTGTGAGTGATGGCCAGATGTTCAGCTGTAAATATGTAAACGGTCACCCAAAAAACACCTTTCGAAAACTTCAAACAGTCGCTGCATTTGGTATTTTAGCCGATGTAGATAGTGGTTATCCGGTAATGATCAGCGAAATGTGCCTACTAACAGCGCTACGTACAGCGGCTACATCGGCGCTGGTGGCTAAGTATTTAGCACCAAAAAACTCAACAACACTTACATTAATTGGTAATGGGGCACAGTCTGAGTTTCAGGCACTGGCATTTAAAGCTGTATTGGGCATAACACATATTCGTTTATACGATATAGATGCAAACGCGTCTAAAAAAGCATTTACTAATTTAAGTGCTTACGGGTTAAACGTAACTATTTGTAATAGCGCACAGGAAGCTGTGCAAGGTGCGCACGTTATTACAACCTGCACTGCCGATAAAACCAATGCTACAATTTTAACAAACGACATGATCCCACAAGGTGTGCACATTAATGCAATAGGTGGCGATTGCCCAGGTAAAACAGAGTTAGATGCTAAATTACTCGAGCGCGCTAATGTATTTGTAGAGTACGAGCCACAAACTCGAATAGAGGGCGAAATACAACAAATGAGTGAAAGCTTTGTTGTAACTGAGTTTCATAAAGTCGTTAATAAGCAATCGCTTGGCCGTACTAGCCAAGACGAATTAACTATTTTTGATGGTGTAGGCTTTGCGAGCGAAGACTTTACAGCGCTTGTATTTATACGCGATCAACTTATTAAAAGCGGTGAATTTACATTGCTCGATTTAATTACACAGCAAGCCGATCCGCGCAACTTGTTTTCGGTACTTAATACAGAGCAAACATCAGCACAAGAGCACGTAGCATGAGCCACGTAAATCAAGCTCCGAGTGCGGTTGTTATGGTACGTCCGCATCACTTTACGTCTAACCCACAAACAATGCTCGACAATGCATTTCAAAGTGAATGCTTAGCACCAAATCAAAGTGAACAAGCATATAGCGAAGTCACAAATGCAGTAAAATTATTAAAAAATGAAGGGGTAAAAGTTCACCTTTTTGAAGATGAGCAAACACAGACTCCCGACTCTGTGTTTCCAAATAATTGGTTTTCTACTCATCAAAGTGGGGAATTAATAATCTACCCAATGTTTGTAGAAAACAGAAGGTTAGAATATCGAAAAGATATTATTGATTTTTTAACGGATCACTATAAAGTGACGGTTGTGACTGATTATGCGCATTTAGCGAAAGAAAATTCATTCCTAGAAGGCACAGGCTCACTGGTTCTCGATCATCAATATAAACTGGCTTATGCAGCAAAATCTAAAAGAACAACTCAATCGGTTGTTAATACAGTTTGTAATTTGCTCGCATTAAAACCCGTTATATTTAATGCATATGATGAAAAAGGTACAGCGGTATATCACACTAATGTATTAATGTGCGTTGCAACTGAGTTTGTAATGGTTGGCTTAAACATGGTGCCAAGTGAGGAGCGTAAAGCGCTAGTTACTCATTTTTTACAAAGCCACCACGAAGTAATTGATTTATCACTCGATCAAATTAATCAATTTTGTGGTAACGCCATAGAGTTACAAGGTAACAATGGCCGTATTTTAGCGTTATCGCAAACAGCATTTAATGCGCTCACAACCGCACAAATAGCAGCCATACAAAAAACGGCTAAGCTTGTACCGTTACCGATTCCTACCATTGAGTCGGCTGGTGGATCAGTTAGATGCATGATTGCAGGAGTTCATTTGCAAAACAAATAATGTATAGTTTTAAGGCAGCAAAAAGTATGGCTGCCTTATTAGTACAAAATTTAAGTCGATGTCGTAAGCAAAAGCCGTTATATCCGCAACAGGATACTGATATAAAAATATAAGAAGGAATTAGCAATGTTCGATAACGTCGTCAAAAGCGTAAACAACCTTTTGTGGGGAGAAGGTCAGGTACTTATTTATATACTCTTGTTTACAGGGATATGGTTTTCAGTACGACTAAAAGGAATTCAAATACTTAAATTTAAACATATGTTTAGCCTTTTAAAAGGCAGCAGCAAATGTAAAAAAGACGACATTTCATCATTCCAAGCATTGTGTACAGGGCTTTGCGCACGAGTAGGCACTGGTAATTTAGCCGGTGTGGCTGTGGCAATTTCACTTGGCGGCAGCGGTGCAATATTTTGGATGTGGGTAATAGCCATATTGGGTATGGCTACAGGCTTTGCTGAAAGCGTACTTGGTCAAGTATATAAAGTGCGAGATAGTGGCGGCGAGTTTAGAGGCGGCCCTGCGTATTATATTCAACAAGGTTTGGGTAGCCGAGCATTCGCAATTGTGTTTGCCGCATGTTTATTTTTAGGTTACGGCTTTACGTTTAGCGCAATGCAAACTAACACAATTACCGACGCACTTAATTACGCGTTTGAAGTTCCTACATTTTACTCAGGTCTGGTTATTACCGTACTCGCAGGCTCAATTATACTCGGTGGCTTTAAAGCAATTGCCCAGTTTGCAGAGCGTGTTGTGCCAATAATGGGCATTGTGTTTGTACTTGCCGCCGTTATTATTACGATTATAAATTTCACGCAAGTACCCGCCATGCTTAAGGATATATTTTTATCGGCGTTTGGTTTACAAGAAGCAGGGGCAGGGGCGATGGGCGCTGCCATTAAAAACGGTATTCAACGTGGTTTATATTCTAATGAGGCCGGTGCAGGTAGTGTGCCGCATGCTTCAGCAAGTGCCAGTCCAATTCCTAATCACCCTGTTACGCAAGGTTACATACAAATGCTAGGCGTATTTTTCGATACAATAGTACTGTGTAGCTGTACCGCGGTGATCATTTTATTGGCCGATATAGACATTAGCGGCGAAATGGAAGGCATTCGTTTAACACAAAGCGCGATGACCGCTCACTTAGCACAAGGTGGTGTTTATTTTGTAGCAGCCGCTATAACCTTATTTGCTTTTACATCGGTGGTGGCAAACTACGCCTATGCAGAGAGCAACTTGCACTTATTTAAGCTCGACAACAAAGTAGGGCGCGGCATTTACACTTTGCTTTATTTATCAATGATGTTGTGGGGCGCGTCGGCCACATTAAAAGAAGTCTGGGATTTAGCCGATATTGCCTTAGGGTTAATGACAGTGGTTAACGTTATCGCTATTATACTGTTAACGCCGACTATTTTGTCTGTTACGAGCGATTACCACGCACAAAGAGACAAAGGTTTAGAGCCCGAATTTAAAGTAAAAGATGTAAAAGTACAGGGCAAATGCGAAGACGGCATTTGGGACTAACTCAAGCAAACTTAACTATAAAAAGCGGTTTTATGGCAACATAAAGCCGCTTTTAATTTTGCATAAGTATTCACTTTCAGTGTTGTAAAAATAACTGAAGAAACCAAAATTAAAGGCATAATTTTTTAAATGATCGAGATTCACGCAGGGAAAACAGCGGCTAAAATTATTAACGAACAGGGCTTTAAACCTGAACTTTTCACCTCTTTTTTAGGTGCAAGTGGCGGTCCTAAATGGTTTACATTATTTGGCTTAGATAAATATATTTTTGGTGAATTTTTTAAAAACCGTACCCAACCACTTAATTTAATTGGCTCATCTGCCGGCGCTTTTCGCTCTGCGTGTTTTGCACAAAACGATCCCGTTGCTGCCATTGAGCGCTTAGCAAAATCGTATTCGCAAACTAGGTACTCAAGTAATAAACCAGCACCAAGTGAAATCACAATAAAAGCGCGCGCATTACTTGAAGATGTTTTTAGCGATAACGGCGTCACCGAAATTATAAATAACCCAACATTTAAAGCGCATTTTATAGTGGCAAAATCGAATGGCTTTATTGCAAGCGAAAATAAATTGATACAACTACTGGGTTTATCAAAAAGTTATATGTTAAACCGCGTTAACCGAAAATTATTAGGCTCACAGTATGAGCGTTTTATATTTGGCCCAGCAACAAGTGACTTATCAATTACCGACAGCTACAATTTTAAAACGCAAAACATAGCGCTTACTCAAAATAATTTAAAAGATGCATTACTTGCATCGGGTTCAATACCACTTGTTATGCAAGGTATAAAAAATATTGCAGGCTCACCTGTTGGCATGTATCGCGATGGTGGAATTATTGATTACCACTTTGATTTAAAAATTAATAATCCAGGACTCATTTTGTATCCGCATTTCAATTCAGAGCCAAAAGCAGGGTGGTTTGATAAAAACCTAAAGCGTAAAGTATCGCCACTTAATTACGACAACGTGGTAATGCTAGCCCCATCCAAAAAATTTGTAGCAAGCTTACCGTATGGAAAAATTCCAGACAGAAATGATTTTACCGATCTTGATGCAGACACGCGTATTAAATATTGGAATATAGTTTTTAGTGAAACAGAAAGGCTAGCTGAAGCGTTTGATAAAAAGTTAAAAAATGTTATTAATTTTTAAAAATAAAATATAGTTTTATTAGTTGCTATAAGAAGTCAGTTAACATAATTAATTTTAATCGTGTTAACTGACTTCTTATATAACATTTAACCCAAGCTTTTAAAGTCGTAAGAATAGATGTAAATAGTTATTTAGATATCTCTTCAATGTACTCCTGAAGTTTATTTTCAGCATTATCCTTACCAAATAGAATTTGGCAGACTTCATGTAAACCAGGATCTGAAAGAATATCTTCTTTTCTTACAACCAGTGAAATTTTAGAACGTCGACGTAAAAAATCACTGAGTTTAGTTATCATTTCCCGCTCAGCAGCGTGTTCAATTTCCACACGTAAGTACTCCGAATTCTTAATAAGGAGTTCGCCTTTTTCAGGTGCTTCACGAATTTTTTCTAGCATGTTAATCGCATTTCTGCCGTAACGTCTCCAAAACCGCTTACTAAGTACCTCTGTAGATGTTTTAGGTGTTAAACCATCCAAATTCATTAATTTTGCACGATGCATGAACTCATTTTTAACGGTGTCGTCAGGTTCACCGTACCATTTGTAATCTTCATAAGGTAACTTAATACCTAATCCAGTGACTAAATCAGCCACTTCATCGCCTACATTAATACAATCTGTTAGTTTTCCGCCAAAGATAGAAAGATATTTTTGATCACTATTTGTATCTATAGCGTGCTTGCGCGATAACTGCACCCAGTCAGCCTTACCATTACCGTCTTTTTTAATTGCTAATGGTCTAACTCCACAGCGCTCGGCTATAATATCATTTTTTGTAATTGGCTTTTCTAACTCTAATAATTTGTTAGCATTATCAAGCACAAAGTTTCGATCCTCATCAGTCACTTGTGAGTGCGGACTATGAACTTGTGTATCGGTTGTACCAATACACGTTTTTGGGCCCATGGGGATCACAAAAAACAACCGACCATCATCTGCAAAAAACGTCAGTACTTTGTTACTGTTAGTTATCTTATCAACAATAAGGTGAATACCTTTTGAAAATACATGGTGATGTGCTGTGGTTTGACTATTTGTATTGTTAATAGGATCAACAAATGGGCCTGCTGCGTTAATAATAACTTTAGAGCGGATAGTAAACTTCTCTTTAGACATCTCGTCTACTGCATTTGTAGTCCAAATATCATTAGAGCGAGTAGAGCCCTGCGAACTTACATAGTTAGCGGCAATACACCCATGGCTCATACTAGAGCGAATAAAATTGAAAACAAAACGAGCATCGTTATCCAATAAAAAACTGTCTGAATATTCAAATCCAGCCTCTACATTTTTTGTGTTAATGACTGGCTCTGATGATTTTATTTTTTTTGCATTGAGGTATCTAGGAGATTTAGTAAAAAAACGGCCCATAAACCAATAGAGAATAGTACCTAAATAAACAAAGAATGCCGGAAATCTAAAGCCTTTTTGGATACTTGTAAAAAAGCGAATTTCTTTAACAGTAGAAGGATAGCTACGCATTAAATGGTTTCTACTTTTACAAAGTTTATTAACCAAATTATATTCATGACTTTCTAAATATTTTATGCCACCCCAAGCTAAATTTGATGAGTTTGAACTAGTGAAACCAGCAAAATCACCTTTGTCTATCAAGGCAACTCTAGCGCCCTTAGCGGCTAAAGCAGCAGCAGATACAGCACCGTTAATACCCCCTCCAATAATCAAAACATCATAAATATCTTGAGGAAGTTTTTTAATATTGTTGTCTCTAAGTTGACTCATTTGTTGAATTACCTATTTTAATATCAAGCTATTTAGACCAGCTCAATTAAATTTAAAGTATTAATGTCCTAAACGGTATTTATCGTGCTATCAAAATTTATACTAGGCATGCAGGTAAGTAAGTATACGAGTAATAATAAAAATACTTTCGATATTTTTATTATTTAACTCAAGATTTGTTACCTAACATTTAAGTACTTGACACAAGTAAGCCTTCAAACGAAATAAAAAATTAATTGATCTGATTAACAAGGATGACCAAGCTACTGCAGATAACTATTGTATTTTAAGACTCTGAATAGCTATAACAGTACGAAGTTATTATTTACTTCGATTTTCTTTTTATTAAAAATAACATTTAATAACGAACATTTGCAAACATTAAAGTACATAAATGAAAATTAGTCTAGCTATATCAAACCCACCGTAAAGCAATAAAAAACTTAGGAGTTTAATTTTTTCCGCTATAGTTTTTTGACACCCCATTGAATCAATAGTTACTACGGCGTTTTGATATCCGATAAATCAAGCTAGGCTGAGCCAGTTGGAGGTTTATTGTTAGCTATCGTTATTTTTCTTGATACAACAGCTATTGTCGGCTGAAAAGCGCTTGTTATATCGATTGTATGTCTCTTTGGCTTCTTATCATTAAAGCCACAAATAGTTTTACCATCTATGGCTATAACGCCAACGTTTGTTGCTATATGTGCAGCCTGTGTCCAACGTATAAAGTTTTGTTGTAATATCTATCCTATTAAAAGCATGATCATTTTATCTTCTTAAATAACTCTCTACGTTAAAAATTATTAATAGCTGGCAGCATAGGGGCAGGAGGGAGAGCAATACAGGAAAATGCAGAGAGTAATTGGAGATAACAACTCTATGTCATAATTTTGCTTTGTTATCGCGCTATTTCCTCAGCGCTATAATAGATCACTAATTTAATACAATAGGTATGACTTTTCAGATGATATAGGTGAATAGTACCATCTATAGTGTTGTGAACTGGAAGACTACTTTCAAATAAGACATATTTTTCAAGCAAATCAATCTCATTATGAGCAACGTATTCAATGCTTTTCATCCATCTTCGGTGCAGAACACACCTACAACGAGAGTGAATAAGATAGCATGAAGATTATATTCGACTCTAGATTGCAGTTGTTCGTCGGATATTATTGAAAAATGTTCATCAAAAATTAATTGTATGGGACTTCTGCTTATCAGAAGCCTATTCGATCATGCTGTAGCTAAAATGGAAAGCTCATGATTTCCCCATGATGAGGGAAAATCTATTTAACTGTTATGTTAAGCTTTTACTGAGCTATATGCAGTTCGACATCGTGCTCATTGAGTAAAGTAAGTATACTTTCGGGTGGCTGAGCATCGGTAATAAAGTTATCTGCCTGCGAGATATTACCTAATTTTACCATCGCATACCGACCGAATTTAGAGTGATCTGCAGCAAGTAAAACTTTACGTGAATTTTCAATGATTGCCTGGGCTACGCGCACCTCACGATAGTCAAAATCAAGTAACGCACCATTTTCTTCTATGCCACTAATACCTATAATGCCAAAATCCATACGAAATTGTTTAATAAAATCCTCTGTGGTCTCACCAATAATCCCGCCATCTCTGTGCCTAACTTCTCCACCTGCGATAAGTACAGAAAAATCTTTCTTAACACCTAATATAGCTGCAACATTAAGATTATTAGTTACAACTTTCAAATTTTCATGACCAAGAAGTGCTTTCGCGATTGTTTCTGTTGTAGTGCCTATGTTTATAAATAAGGAAGAGCCATTAGGTATCATACTAACTACATGCTGTGCTATTTTTTGTTTAGCTTCTAAGTCCATGATTTTTCTAGTTTGATATGCTGTATTCTGAATGCTTGAAATGGCACTAGCGCCGCCATGATGACGTCTCAATTTATTTAAATTAGCAAGATAAGCCAGATCTCGTCTTATTGTTTGTGGTGTAACTTCATAATGACTTACTAGTACTTCAATAGAAATTGAATCTCTTTCTTTTAATAATTTTAGTATGGATTCGTGTCTTTGGTCTTGAGTCATTTTTTTCGCATTTTAAATTTAGTTAATAGTAAATTATAGGTTAAGAGCTAACAAATGAAAATCACATATAAATAATTATATATTAAAGTTGTATTTTTGTTGTATGTAGCAATTAATCCATGTAATAGTACAAAAACGAAAATAACCGAAAGTAAAAGTGAAAAAATAATGAATAACTATATCCTTTCAATTGATCAAGGTACGACTAGTTCTAGAAGTGTGCTATTTGATTTAAATGGTAATATTGCATACCTAGAACAACAAGAATTTGACCAGCACTTTCCAAAAGATGGTTATGTAGAACATAAACCAGAAGATATTTGGGCTTCTGTGCAGCAAACAATGACAGCTGTAATGAAACACCTAGACCCTCAACACGATAAGGTTATTGCCATTGGTATTACTAACCAACGTGAAACGACAATAGTATGGGATAAAATTACTGGTGAACCCGTTTATAATGCGATTGTATGGCAAGATAGACGTACGTCAGAGTTATGTAATGATTTAAGGGCCGCAGAAAAAGAAGAGTTAATTAGAAAAAAAACCGGCCTTTTAATAGACCCATATTTTTCTGCAACTAAAATAAATTGGATTTTAGAAAATTGTCCCGATGCTAGAGAAAAAGCAGAAAAAGGCGATTTAATCTTCGGTACTGTCGACACTTATTTATTGTGGAAATTGACAGGTGGAAAAGAGCACCGCACAGACGCAACGAATGCTTCGCGAACTATGCTCTTTAATATTCATACCCAAGAATGGGACGCGGAATTACTTGAACTTCTGAATGTGCCAATAGAGATGTTACCAGAAGTAATGGATTCATCAGATGATTTTGGCGTAACAGATGAACGCTATTTAGGTTACGAAGTACCTATTCTTGCAATGGCAGGAGACCAACAGGCAGCGTTATTTGGGCAAACTTGTTTTCAACCAGGAATGGCTAAAAGTACCTATGGTACAGGATGCTTTATGATGGTTAACACTGGCGATAAAGTACTTGAATCTGAAAATAGACTTCTCAGTACAGTAGCTTATAGATTAAATGGGAAACCAACTTATGCGCTAGAGGGGAGTATTTTTATTGCAGGTGCTGCAATTCAATGGCTTAGAGACGGTCTACAATTAATCCAAAAAGCTGAAGAAACAGAGTCACTTGCATGCAATACCTCGCTAGATCACGGTATATATATGGTACCCGCTTTTACAGGATTAGGTGCTCCTTATTGGGATTCTAATGCGCGAGGTGCAATTTTTGGCTTAACCCGAGATACGGGTATAAAAGAGATCGTAACAGCTGGATTACAGTCAGTTTGTTTTCAAACTAAAGACCTTCAAAAGTCAATGGAAGCTGATGGCGTAAGACCACAGGTACTAAGAGTTGATGGCGGTATGGTAATAAATGGCTGGCTTATGCAATTTTTGTCTGATGTTTTAGGAGCCGAAGTTGACCGTTCGACCATAAGTGAAACTACTGCTTTGGGTGTAGCTTACTTAGCAGGTCTAAAAGCGGGTGTATTCCCATCACTTGAATCATTAGCGACTAACTGGAATTGCGATAAACGATTTGTTCCTAACATGACTAAATCAAAACGTGATGAATTATATGCCGGATGGTGTAATGCGGTAAAAAAAGTACAAAGCGAATAATAAGCCGCTTAACTATAAAACCATAGCAACATATCTATTAAGGTTTATTAGTGGAGACTATTTTTATGATATCACTACATACTCCAAGCGTAAAAATAAATAAGTTGATACTTATTTTATGGTAATTTTCAGCTGTAAAAAAGTTTCAAAATATTCATGGCTTATACTTATGCAATAGATATCATTATTGAGGGTGGTTTTATGTTTATAATTAATAAGGAATATTAAAATGTCACCTTTCTTAGCAGAAATACTAGGAACTGCACTGCTTATTTTAATTGGGGGCGGAGTTGTAGCCAATGACATACTAAAGAAAACACTAGGCCATGGCGGCGGTTGGATGACGATTACCACTGCTTGGGGACTTGGTGTTTTTATCGGTGTGGTTGTTGCCGGTCCCTATAGTGGAGCACACCTTAACCCTGCAGTAACAATAGGCTTAGCCGTAGCTGGATCATTTCCATGGTCCGAAGTTCCAAGTTATATTTTAGCGGAATTTATTGGCGCGATGGTTGGCGCTTCGTTAGTTTATGCAGTTTATAAAGATCATTTCGATGCCACTGACGATCCCACCTTAAAACGAGCTGTTTTCTGTACATCTCCAGCTATACCAAATACGTTTAGAAATATACTTAGTGAAATAATAGGGACCTTCGTTTTATTAATTTGTGTTTTTTACTTCTCTTCAGCTGAAATTGACGATGGCTCTGGCGTAAAAATAGGCTTAGGTTCAATAGGCGCTATACCTGTTGCTTTTGTTGTTTGGGGTATTGGACTTTCTCTGGGCGGGACTACTGGATATGCAATAAATCCAGCTCGAGATTTAGGCCCGCGAATTGTACATTCTTTATTACCAATAAAAGGTAAAACTGATAGTAACTGGAGTTACTCATGGATCCCGGTAGTTGGTCCAATAATAGGGAGTGTTTTAGCAGCTTTATTATATATATTAGTTAAATAATTGAAATATAGTTACTTAATTTTACTAAAAAAATGATTATACACAGACTACTTTTCTGAACACACAAAAGAAAAATATAATTTATATAAGCAATATAGTTAAATAAAAAAGGGCGTGTAGCCCTTTTTTATTTAAAGTTAAGGCTATTACCAATACAAAAATATAAATAAAAAAGTATAAAAAATTTATATATCGCGACGGCGGAATTATCGATTACCACTTTGACTTAAAAATTAATAACCCAGGACTTATTTTATATCCGCATTTTAATAGTGAGCCAAAAGCAGGGTGGTTCGATAAAAATTTAAAACGTAAAGTATCACCACTTAATTACGATAATGTGGTAATGATCACTCCATCAAAAGAATTTATAGTAAGCTTACCTTACGGAAAAATCCCAGACAGAAACGACTTTACCGATCTTGATGCAGATACACGCATTAAATATTGGAATACCGTTTTTAGTGAGACTGAAAAGTTGGCTGAGGCGTTTGATGAAAAATTAAATAATGAAAGTTTCGATTCAAAGCCATATTAGTAATTTATTATGCCTCTAACTATTGTAAAGTTAATATAATAGTTAGAGGCATAATAAATCTATAAATAGATATATTTATAGATAAAAAGGTAATCATATAATAAAGTTACGGTAATATTAAAAGTGAAAACAATTCATGGACTTGAAACATAGGAGATGAGTTGTTCTCTGGAGCTCTTCTAAGCAAATTTAAAATTACTCTTTGTTCAATGAACATGGTTGTAAGCTCAAATAAAAAGCCCAATATTAAACAGCTAAATCCTAATGAAAGTACAGAGATCTATTTTTACGTAGTTACAATGGCTATCTCTGGTCCAATATGGATAGAAGCTGAGTTTGAAGCAAAGGATAAAGAAGTAACCATTTATACATATCAATATGATGTAAATCATAAAAATGATGAGAAATATGACGTTCCTAATAAGTGGGCAATGAATGATTTTGTCCAAGGAAGACTTGAATTATTACAAACAAATACTAATATACAGATTTTAATTTTAACAATAATCACTGTTCTTGAAGCTATTTTGGGCTTGAGAATATTATAAAAAAAACATTTAGTATTCTAGGTTGTATTTTTAAAGGCATATCAGATTTTTTCTTATATCTATCATGATGTAGGGCTTCACCTACAAAGGCTTAACTTTCTGTCCTTTCAGATATTTCACCAATAATAAGAAGTAATTGATCCTGTAAATCAAGTAAATATAAATCTTGGGTTTTATGGTTTTTACTTAAGAGTTTTTTACATAGATTGGATTTTCTAGCAGACCATTTCTAGCGTTGTACTAACTGAACATGAACATCAGAGGGTTTTACCTTTACCCAAAGGTAGCTATTGCCCATAAATTTCAGCCGCGTTATGTTGAGAAAATGCCCCGCTAAACTTTCTCCAGTAGCGGGGCATTTGTGGTTTTTCGTGTGGAAAATTGCGCTAGCCCACACGAACTAGAACAAAAGCCCTTTTAAGCGTAGCGGTTCTAGCCCGTAACATAATGGGATTTATGGGGTGTATTAATAACCATATACTTTGAAAGGTTACGTAATAATTTAATGCAATTATTACGTACCATTGGAGACTTGACCGTAGGAACCTATGAAACTTTGTTTCATGAAAGGCCGCACACAAACTTAATTTAACAGCTAGAAGTTAAACGGCCGCAACCATAAACCAACTACATTTAGAAAAATATACCAGCGCAACGCGCCCACTGATAAACCCCTCCGAAAATTGAAATAAAAAATAATGTTTCCGCATGGGTATAGGTTGAGAGTCCACATACTTTAATAGTGGACTCTAGTCCCATTTTGAGACTTTTTGCACTAACCCTTACGTTTATTTTTTAGATCCTTAACTGCTTCACTCAGGTAATTATCAATTAAATATTGCACAATTGTTGACGTTTTTATCGT
>NZ_JASDCB010000027.1:0-55203 GCF_030408135.1 Pseudoalteromonas sp. APC 3691
TTATACGATGGCAGAAAGCCTCATTCTAGAACCTCGAAGGGAGCGAAGTTTTCCTCGCTCAGTCAAGCCAAGACCGCAGCGGTACGCTAGAAATAAAAAAGCCGTTCACCTTAAGTGAACGGCATTAAATGATTACCGGGCCTTTTTTTAATAAATCTGCAAGCTCAATGTTTTCGCCGTTATGGTTGGCTAAGCTAAAGCTTTCTACTTTTTGACCAATTTGCAATGCATTGTCTCTAATATGCTGTGCAATTAGCTCTTCACTTGTAGTGTTCATTAGTGCCAAAACGTCAGCCGGTAATTTGGCATCTTTTTGTACGTTATAGGCATCTATTTGCGCTTTTAAACTCATGATTGAACCTCAATAATTAGACTATTTGCAATTATAGTGTTTTAGATATTTAAATAAACATTGCAATACTGAAAGCTTCATTCGAAAATATTAAACATTGAAAAGTGCACAATGGCATCTTTATGTATAATTTAAGCGACCTAGAAACATTTATAGCTGTAGTTGAAAATAAGGGCGTGCTTGCTGCTGCCCGCGAGCAGCGTTTATCGCCTGCAACGGTGAGCCATCGCTTAAGTAAACTAGAGCGTGAGCTTGCTACAGTACTTGTTTTTAGAGATAGCAGGCGAGTACGCTTATCTCCCGCAGGTGAAATATTTTATACGCGTGTGGGGGCTATAATAGAAGCTCTACACGATGCTGAACATAGTATTGGCGCGCGTAGCTCATCGGTGAGTGGTTTACTACGCGTGACCATGCCGCCTTGGGTTTTTTCAAAATACGTAATGCCTAAACTCAATGAGTTTGAGCAAGCTTACCCTGAACTAAAGCTTGATTTTTTAATAACGGATCATTTTGTAAATGTGGTTGATGACGCCCAAGATGTTGCAATTAGGGTGGGAAAATTAAATGACTCAGGATTACTTTCTCGTAAAATCGTAAACAATAGTCGCATACTGTGTGCAGCCCCTAGCTACATAGAAAAGTACGGCATGCCTGAAAATTTAACGCAATTGAGTGAGCATTATTGGGTTTGCCTGCCGTGGCAACGCCAGTTAAAGCTTTTTGACGAACACAAAAAAATACATACCTTTAATGCTAAAACTCGTTTTACTATTTCAAACTCCGATAATATGACACAAGCTGCTATTGCAGGTCATGGTATCGCTATTAAGTCAAAAATAGCGATTAATGAAGATCTTAAAAACGGTATTTTGGTTGAAGTTATGCCAGGGGTAATGGCACAAGATGATGCACCGGTTTGGTTTTTACGTCCGCAAAATAGTTTAACAACCCGCAAAACCGATGTATTTTATGATTTTATGAAATCATTATTTTTGAGCTGCGAATAAGCGTTTAAATGAGCGTTTTACTCCAGTTAAAAACAAATAACCAGTAAGCTCTGCAAGCAAGGCAACAATTATGGCTGCAACAATGGCGGCTATAATAGAGTCTTTTTTCAAAATGATTTGACCTTCAAAGCGTTGCCATACTTGTTGCTTTATATCGCTCATGCCACTGATCATAGTAAATATATACGGAGATTTCTCAAACCTATTTACGGCTATCTGTAAATCTTGCTGTCGCTCGTAAAGAGTACTGATATTACTTGCCCCTTTGTTCACAATTTCATCACCAATATTTTGATAGTGTTTTATTAGCTTATTTAAATCATTATTGAAATACTTAGCTGCATCGCTTTTAAAAGGCGCAACGGCATTATTAGCTTCAATTAATTGGGCTGATAGTGCTTGGCCAAAATCACTTACAAATGCAGGAATTTGCACTCCAAGTAGTAAACCGAATGCAAAGAAACTAAGTCGTATATAATCTAAAAGTTTACTCATTTATCTTCCTATGCATTTAAATAACCCAGAATTAACATTTGAGCTTGTTTTTATGTCAAAAACTCGTAATCTATTGGGGCGTGTTAACCTTTGTGGATTGAACCCAAAGGGCAGCGCATGTTTGGCATTTATGCTGCAAATTCAACCACGAAAGGCCAACACGCCCTAATAATAAAAATAACAACAGGTGGATGTTAAGGATGACGAAAAAAGTAAAGTTCACGTCAACATTTGTTGATATTTCTAAACAGCTCAAACGTTTTGTATCGCGCATTGTTCAACCCGACGATGTAGAAGATATTGTGCAAGAAACTTTTGTAAAAAGCTATGAAGCTGATTTAAAACAAGACATCCAGTTTACCCGCAGTTATATGCTAAAAACAGCAAAACATCTAGCACTCAACCATATAGCTAAGTGGGACAATAAATTTAATGATTCGTTAGAAAACGATAACGAATTGCCCGTATTACTCAAATCAATGAAGCTCGAAGACGAATACACATCTAAAGAGCGTTTTTTACTCTTTTGTAGAGCTACTGAGCAACTAAGCTCATCGATTCGTAAATGCTTTATATTAAAAAAAGTTTACGGTATGAGCCAAAAAGAGATAGCAGACCAAATGCAGTTAAGCCAAAGCACTGTTGAAAAACACATTGCCAAAGGATTGTTACAAACCATGTTATACATGCGTGAACATGAGCAAAGCCCTCAAACGAACCCTAAAGCTCAGGCACATCCTATATCAGTTAAGAGGGTCGCAGAATGAGTAATGTTCATCAATTTAATTCAAAAGATTTAATCTTAGAAAAGTCATGTGATTGGATAAGCGCGATTGATCGTGGTTTAACTGATGATGAAAAAGAGCAATTTAAATTATGGATGATGCAAAGCACTGCACATCAAGACTCTATATACGAGCTTGCTCAGCTTTGGGATGAGCTTTCAGTATTAAACGAATTAAGTCATTTATTTCCTCAGCGCAACAATACTAAAACATCAAAAAACAAGTGGATGTTTTCTTACTCAATTGCAGCGAGTTTGTTTGCAGCGTTAATGGTATGCAGCTACTTATTAATTAACTTAGAAAATAGCTACAACCAAGAGCTTGCAAAAGTTAATTACACTAAAATTTACAAAACAAAAGTAGGCGAGCAAGCAACGTATGTGCTGCCAGACGGCACCATAATGCAGCTTAATACTAATAGCTTACTAGAAGTTGCTTATAGCAAAGGTCGCAGACAGTTATTACTTAGTCGTGGGGAAGGGCGCTTTAATGTAGCAAAAGATGCCACGCGTCCGTTTAGTGTTATGGCTGGTGATAAAAGTTTTACCGCGTTAGGCACGGTATTTAATGTACAACGCAATACATCATCAGATTTAGAACTGGTGGTTACTGAAGGCAAAGTGATGATCACCGATCCAAGTGTAGCGGTTGATGCAAATGACTTTAAAGATTATCAACTTGCAGATAATAGCACGAAAAAAATTCGTCAAATTAATGCCAATATTGTTACCTCAGGCGAAAAAGCAGTTATTGAGCAAAGTGTTACAAAGCCAATTACGCAGCTTTCAATGAACGACGTACAACGCGATTTGGCATGGCAAAACGGGATGCTTATTTTTAATGGAGAAGAGCTAAGCGATGCTTTAAATGAAGTAAGCCGCTATACAGCCACACGTTTTGAGCTTTCATCAGCTGAGCTTGCCAGTATTAAAGTGGCTGGAGTATTCAAAGCCGGTGACGTTGAAGGTTTACTAGAAAGTTTACAAACTAACTTTTCGATTGATCATGAGCGTTTAGGTGAGCATGTAGTAACGCTAAAACACCATACAGAATCATAAGTAGACGTTATGCAAATCAAACTAATGTTAGGTAAAGTTGCATCAATAGAGATTGAACGTAAAAAAAACATTAAAAAAAAGAAACAAAACCATAGAGGATTTTTGTTTGTCAGCTGTTTATATAAGTTGCGCAGTAACCAAACGCATTTATTGAGTGGATTTAGTGTGCTTGCACCGGCTATTTTTAGTTTAAGTGTACAAGCAGCAACTCAAACCACTGGGCAAATGGTGCAATTTGATATAAAAGCGCAGCGAGCAGACAAAGCCTTAATTGAATATGCTAGACAAACAGAGCAAACCGTGGTGTTTTCTTATGAGTTGGCAAAGCAGTATGACGCAAATTCAGTTTATGGATTTTACACTCAGCTAGATGCTCTAGAGGCATTATTAGGTGGGACTGAGCTCGATGCGGTTGTTGATCAAAATGGTTTACTGAGTATAAAACTCAAACAAATCAACAGGAATGATAACAACATGATGAAGCTTTCAGCGGTCAGTGCAGCAGTATTACCAGCTTTACTTGCAGTAAATTCGCAAGGTGTAAACGCAGCAGAAGAAGTCGCTCAAGAAAAAATTGAAAAAATCGCTATTGTCGGTAGCCGTGTAGCAGGACGTTCAGTTGAAGATTTACCCGTTCCAGTAGATATCCTAAGTGCAGAAGCGCTTGAAAATACGGGCCAAACAGAAGTTGGTCGTATGCTACAGTCTATCGCCCCTTCATTTAACTTTTCAAGCTCTGCAATTAGTGATGGTACTGATGCTTTAAGACCTGCGACACTTCGCGGTTTGGGCCCCGATCAAACATTGGTGTTAATTAACGGCAAACGTCGTCACCAAGCAAGTATCATTCATATTAATGGCTCTGTTGGGCGTGGTACCGCAGGTACTGACATGAATGCAATTCCAGCTTCTGCAATTAAACGCATTGAAGTATTACGTGATGGCGCTGCTGCTCAGTATGGTTCTGATGCAATTGCTGGTGTTATTAATATTGTACTTAAAGATGGTAGCGAAGGTGGCAAAGCGGCTATTAACTACGGTCAATATTCTGAAGGCGATGGCGAAACCATTAACCTTGATTTTAATAAAGGCTTTGCGCTAGGTGATGACGGTTATTTAAATACAACTATCAATTACCGTGACCGTGCACCGACTAACCGTGCCGGTTTACATGGCTCTTGTCAGTTTTATGGTTGTACAGAACTAAGTGACGGCACTTTACTTGCTGGCGACCCGCGTGAACTGACAGCCGATCGTGATACTTTTAGAATCGGTGATGCTGATTCTCAGCAGTTTGGTTTAACAATTAATACCGGTTACGAGTTAGGTGATGGCGAGCTTTACGGCTTTATTACTTACTCAACACGTGAAAACGAGTCGGCTGCATTTTTCCGTCATAATGCAAATGCAGGTGGTAACCCAGTACTGCAAGATAACGATGCGACAATTCCGCTAGGTTTCTTACCAAAAATTAATACAACTATCGACGATATCTCATACAACTTTGGTTATAAAACTGAGTTTGATAACGATGCAAGTCTTGATTTGTCTTACACCTACGGTGAAAACAGCATTGATTACACGACAAGTGACACTATCAATGCCTCATACGCTAACTTTTTACGTTATGACCAAGGTTTAAGTGCTGCTGATATTCGTACAACTATCCCACGTGAAGCGTACGCTTACGGCATGGAATTATCACTGCAAACAATCAATATTGATTTTACGCAAAACTTTGATGATTATTCGTTAGCGATGGGTGCTGAAATTCGTACTGACGAATACCGTATCTTAGAAGGTAGTGAATATGCATACCGCGATTACGATACGACCAACGGTGTAAGTATTTATAACGGCTTAAGTGGTGGTGTTGGCTCTGAAGATGCATCAGGTGGTTCACAAGGTTTTGGTGGTTCGTCTCCTGCGTCATCAGTTGATGAATCGCGTGATGTAATCTCATTTTATGTAGATGCAGAAGCTTATGTGATTGAAGATGTAATTTTATCGGGTGCACTTCGCTACGATAACTACAAAGGCTTTGGTGATACAGTAAACTTTAAGCTTGCTGGTAACTGGTCTGTAACCGACGATATTTCACTACGTGGTGCATTAAGCTCAGGTTTTAGAGCACCTTCAATGCAACAGCTTTACTTTAATAATGTAAGTACGCAATTTGTTGTTGATACTAATGGTAACCTAGTTGCAGAAGAGGTTGGTACATTTAGAAATGATTCAACACTTGCGCAAAGCTTAGGTATTCCAAAGCTTAAAGAAGAAAAATCACAAAACCGTAGTTTAGGTATTGTGTATAACGTTACAGATAATATTAATGTAACCGTTGATTACTATTCAATTGATATTGACGACCGTATTGTAATTAGTGACCGCTTAGGTAAAGGTTTATCTACAAGCCTTGATGCTGCATTAAATAGTGCGGGGGCTGGCGTAGGGCAGTTTTTCTTAAATGGTGCTGATACTGAAACTCGTGGTGTTGATTTTGTAGCAACGTGGAACACTGAAGGTTTAGGCGGTACGCTTGATTTTACACTTGCAGCTAACTTCACTAAAACAGATGTTGTATCGTTATTTTCTCCTGCTGGCTCAAGCCTTGAGACAGTAAGTGTAGACGATATATTTTCAGCGGAAGATATCTCTATTATAGAAGAGTGGCAACCTGAGGATCGCATTAACTTAAGTGCACTTTATCAACGTGATGATTGGACAGTTAACCTGTCACTTAATCGCTTTGGTGAGTACACAGTAGAAGATGGCGGACGTCAAACGTATGGCGCAGAAATTTTAACTGACGTTAAAGTTAACTACTTCGTTACTGAAGATTTGTCGGTAAACATTGGTGCAAATAACTTGTTTGACGTTTACCCAGATAAAAACGAAATAGGTAACTCTCGCTCAGGTACTATTGTGGATGCTAGTGGCAACACAGTAATAAGTAGCTCAGGTGTGTTTGACTACTCACGTCGCTCGGCTCCATTTGGATTTAACGGTGCTTACTACTACGTAGGTGCAGAATACCGTTTTTAATTAATAACCTCCCTTTCGTTATTTAACTCAAAGGGCCGTAAGGCCCTTTTTTTGGTTTTATACCAACCTGCATAAATCTTTGATCAATTTAACGAATTAAATTGCACTATAACGTCGTTAAAAGTTTTTTATTTAGAACAACTAGATATAAAAACTTTTGCCTAGTTCTAGCGTAATTTTCTTAACGTTAAATAGACCCCATATATAAGCAGATTGGTATTAGCTTGGGCTGATTTTATTGATGATCATCAAGCCCATTCAAAATGAATTTCTTAAACAATATACTTTAAATACGATGTGAAGCGAGGCGTTGTATTAGAGGCAATAAAAAACCCAGCTCGAGGCTGGGTTCTAGTTGTGAGCTATGTAAGCTTAATGCTTTTGCATACGGCTCATTTCTGCATGGCAGCTTTGCATTGTTAATAATGTTTTAGCCAGTGCAGCTTCGCAGTCAGCTGGTTGCGGTTTATTCATTGCTGCTTTAATTTCTTCAAGGGTTTTATCTTCTACTTCTTCAAGCTCTTTTACATACGTGCTGTCGTTGTGTGAGGTGAAAGTAGTCAATAGGGCTGTGTACGCACGTCGTGCTTCAACTGCGAAAGATGAGCCATCTTCGCGTTCGCCTTTTTCATTAATTGCATATGGCTGCAAGCGCTCAACACTCACTTTTCGGGCATCTATCATACGCTGAAAAAGTGCACCAATAGCAGGGTCTTCAACTTTTTCCTGTGCTTTTTGATAAAAATCGATGCCGCTGTTCATAACTTGAATGATGTCAGTAATATGATTTACTTCTGATCCTTGATGGGTGTTCATAATGACCTCTTTAATTAAATGAATGTATAGTTCAATTTAATAAAAGCAATGTATGTTCCACGTTTCAATGGTTATGTAGTTATTTGATTTTATTGGTTTAATTTCATCTCAGTAGGGTGCTAAGTTAACAGGCAAAAAATTAACCTAGCAATTTTTACATTATATTGTGTAATAAAGTTATTTTAGCTCTTCAGCTACTTCAGCTACTTTTTGACGTAACCAAATGTGACTCGCATCGCGATGTAACAGTGGGCTCCAAATCATATCAAGCTCAAAAGGAGGAATTGGAAATGGTGGCTCTAAAATTTTAAGCCCCGGATCATCTAAATATATATTTGCGGCTTTTGAAGGAAGGGTCGCAATTAAATTTTTCTCTTTAGCTAAATGAATTGCTACATGGTAGTTACGCGTAAAAGTGGCAATATTACGATGCTTACCAAAGTGAGCAAGTGCTTCGTCAACCCAGCCAAGTTTTTGCACATCTTTAGGGTCCATGCCCACACCTACACCAAAACCTGTTTTACTCACCCATATATGGCGTGCTTTTAAATAGCTGTCGAGGCTAAAGTTTTCAATTATAGGGTTATCGGCTTTTACTAAGCAGCAAAAACTATCTTTCCAAATACGTTTATGATGAAAAGACTGTGGTAAGTTTTCAAAACGGTTGATTGCCATATCTACTTTACCGTTTTCTACATCATGAAAGGTGACATCACTTGGTGTGAGTATATCTAAAGTAGTATCGGGGGCTTCTTCGTGCAATTTACTTAAAAGCTTTGGTGCTAATGTACTTGCAGCGTAATCACTGGCCATTATTCTAAACACACGCTTACTTTGGCTTGCCTCAAATTCTCGATTAGGAGCTAGAGTTTCTTCAAGGGTCATTAATATGCCACGAATAACGGGTTGTAACTCCAAAGCACGCTCGGTAGGCACCATACCATCGCTGGTACGAACTAAAATAGGGTCGTTAAATAAGTTACGAAGACGTTTAAGGCCATTACTCATTGCAGGTTGCGTTATACTCAATTGATTAGCAGCGCGTGTTACGTTGCATTCTCGAAGCAATGTATCGAGGTAAACGAGTAAATTTAAATCTATTTTACTTATATTCATTGTGTGTGTCCTTTAGCGCTTACCAGTGGTGAATAAAGCGCTGTGCTGTCGGGTATGGGTAAATATGACTTACCTGACCATTTTTTATATTTTGTTGTGCCTGCTTCCAAAAGCTAACATCTATAAGCTCAGGATGAGTGCTGAGTAAAAACTTTTTATACATAGGGTTTGGCATTACAAATGTACAAAGTTGCTCAGGAAATACGTCCTGTGGTGCAACAGAGTAACTTTGTTCATCCATTAGATAGTCGTCATAGCTCTTTGCTTTTGGTAATGCTCTAAAGTTCATATCGGTTAGATATTGAACTTCATCGTAATCGTAAAAAATAATACGTTTGTGCTTACTTACACCAAAGTTTTTTAAGAGCATATCACCAGGGAATATATTAACAGCAATCATTTCTTTTAGGGCTTGCCCATATTCTTCAATCGCGTCGGCGACACTTTCTTCATCAGCATTTTCTAAAAACAAGTTAAGAGGTGTCATGCGCCGTTCAATATACAAATGCTTGATGATCAACCAATCGCCCTCAATTATCATTGATGAGCCAATTGTTTTATGTAATTGCGCAAGTAAATTACTATCAAAACGCGCTAAAGGAAATACGACGTTAGAATACTCTATGGTATCGGCCATTCTGCCAACGCGATCATGGTTTTTTACCAGTTGATAACGCTTTAATACGGTATCACGGCCAAATGGTTTACTCTCACCAAATTTGTCTTTTATTACTTTAAAAACATAGCCAAATGAGGGGAGGGTAAATACCATCATCACCATACCGGGAGTCCCCGGTGCAATTGTAAACTTATCACTAGAGTGAGATAAATGATTTAAAAACTCTCGGTAAAACTCAGTTTTCCCCTGTTTATGAAAACCCACTGCATTATAGAGCTCAGCAAGTGTTTTGTTTGGCATAAGTTGATTTAAAAACCGAACAAGTGCTGAAGGTGCGTGAGTCTCTACCATAAAATAAGCGCGGGCAAAGCCAAAAATAACACGCATTTGAGATGACTTAGTTAAAAGTGCATCTAAATATAATCCGTTATCTTCATCGTGTAATACAGCGATTATAAAGGGCTGAACCCCACTTTTTGAAACAACACGACCAACAATATAGGCTGCTTTATTACGATAAAAAGGCGTGTGTAAAATATCAAAGCGCATTTGCCAAGGTTGATGATGTGTATCGGGGGCTTGTTTATAAAAAGCTTTAACAAGGAGGCGAATATCACGCTCTAAATTTACAAATGGGGCTTTAAAATCAAAATGACTAATAATGCGTTTTATTGTTGGTTTTAGGCCATCAACTACAGGAAAGTAGGTTCTATATTCGGCCTCAACAGGTACTGAAGGAGCATCTTTTAAGGTTGCCTCTACAAATATAAAGTCATTATGAAAATAGCGCCTATGGTACTGCCGGCAAAATACAGAGTTATAAAAAGTTTCTGCGAGCTCTGCTTGGGGATGAAAACATAAAAAATGCTGATATATCTTTTTAACTTCAAGCCATAGGCTTTCATCGAGTTGTTCGGTTGGGGTTTCTTTTTTTAGCGCTTGCGTAGTTTCGTTAACACGATCATCATAATAGCTGATACGCAAACGGCTGATATCATTAATTGCTTGCCAATCTTTTTTTGCAAAGGCAAGAGGGGCTTTGGCTGTTGTTTTTTGAAATAACTGATAGTGCCTTTTAAAACCCGTTAAAATTAATTCAGCAATATGGCGAGGTTGCATTTGCACTCCTTAAAAGTCCCTAGAGTTTATACTCTATTGTGTTAAGGGTATGTTATTTTAAGTTTAAAACCAAGATAAATGTTACTTACTAACTAAGAGTAACTTATTGGAATTGAGCTATCTTTTTTTCGAGAATTTTAATTTGTTTAGTCACAGCCGATACGTTTTTCTTATATGTTTTATTAATTATTTTTAGTTTTTTAGTAATGTCTTTAGTAATACGCTTTTTATCATCAATGGCTAAGATATGATTTAATCGCTCTTGTTGTTTGTATTCAGCACGCTCTTTATTACGATCAAGTATTGTTAGTTTATGGTTATTACTGCGAAGCTCTGCCTGTAAGCCAGATAGAAGCCTTTCACGCTCAAGTTCGTTTAATTGTTTAGTATAGTCAACCTTAGGACCAGAATACTGATTACCCGTTGTGTTAACTTTATAAGTCGTTGCTTCGTCGTCACAAGGCAGTTGAGAAAAGACAGTGCCTTTTTCTGTTACACATTTGTAGTAAGTGGTATCGCTAAAGCTAAAAAAACTGATAAGTAAAAAGCTAGAATGGAGAATATAACGAGAAGTTTTAAACATACATGTCATCCTTGGTTTTTATATCTAACAACAATATAAAACTATAACCTAGCTTGGTGGTATATCAAGCTAGGTTAGGATAACTGTTATTGGGTAAAGGTTTTGAGCTTTTTAATACTCTGTACTAAAAATGGTATATCTAAACCTTGTTCAATAGAAAAACCTTCAGCGGCGGAAATGTTTTTAAAGTTACCATCTGAATCTATTAAGGTAATCCTATCTTTTTTATAGGCTATAACAACACCCTGAGAGTAGTTCACGCCCATATCGTCTTTTTTCTTGTATAGATTAACGCCTAGCATTGTTTGTTTGGCAATAGCTTTGCAATTTAAATATTGCCCAACGCTTGTTGCAATTAAGTCGCTAGGTTGAATTAGCCCATCTACTTTAGAAATACGTTTGTCAGAGCTGTATAACGTTGAGGTTGCTACTACTTCTTGCTTGTTATTGGCAAGACTAAAAGCAAAAACTTGTGTTTCATCATCTCGAATAGTAGGGGTATCACTCGCTTTAATTACTCGAATAGCACTAGAGCTATGTGCTTGATCATTAATAAAGCTTAGTTCTTCAATGCCAGTTACTTCAATGCTACGGCGCTGACTTTGCCAAACGGGGAGTGTCTGCTCGGTTAAAATTTCTGCTTTATAAAAAGCGGGTAAACCATACACTAAGCTAAATAGCGTATCGTCATGATTTGTTGGCTGTAAAAACTGCTCTGTTTTGTGCAAGTTTTTATTCTCGGCAACAAACTTTTCAAGTTGTTGTTGAGTTTCAAATACAAATATATCTACATTGGCTTGTGTGTAGTCCTCGCATTTTTCAAGCGGGCTTGGCATTTGATAACTAATATTTTGGTTATTAATTTTTACGTTGTGTGCTTGCTCGTAGCTTTCTATATCTAGCAGATCATTTTTAGCTAACAAGCTTTTAGCAGTAGTAGGGTATGAAAGTGGCAAAACATTATCTTGTTTTGTTACGTCAAAGTTTAAATTGGCGTCAGCCCAAATATGAATACTGTGGCTAAGCGAAAAACACACGATTAAGAAAGAAATTGCGTAACGTGCAAATTTATATTGCTTTAAACGCTCAAGGTGGTGCCATGTGTAATTACTAACAAGTAGCTGAAAGCCTAAAATAACAACAACAATACCACTGGCTAAAATGGTTGTTAAAGCAGGAGAGCTTGTTAAACGATGCCACAACAATGAAATTATTTCAGGTAAGGCAGATATACTTAGGTGATAACCTAAATTAACATACACATAAGCATCAAGAGTAAGCAATGATGCGCCTACAGTGGCTATAACAGCGGCCATGCCACGAATGTGTCGTGGGTATGGGAATATTAAACTAAGCGGAAATACCGTCAGCACAAACGCTAAAAAGGCTATAAAACTAGTGTGGCTTAGCCAAGTAACTAGCATATAAGTAATGCCTAAAAAGCTTGTAGGTGGCGAGTCTGCAAATAAATAGCTTAAGCTAATAAGTAGGGCTAAGCCGATATTGGCAAAGGTAAACCAATGCCCCCAACTTAGCAGCTGACTTGCTTTTGATGAAAATTGATTGTGCTGCGATAAATTCATAAATTTTATTTAACCGACTGCGCGAGCGCTTTTGCAAAGTTCTCGGTTACAGCTTGTCTTTTCCCTGTTGGTACATGCTCTTTTAAGATATGCGTGATAGAATTTCCTAAACACATAAGACTTAAATCAACCGGCGCATTGTGTTTAGTTAGCACATCAATAAGCTGATCGACGATTTGTTCTACTTCTTCATTAGAGTATTTTGATAAGATTGGCATTAGTTGGTTCAATAAAATAGTTATATTCTCGTATTTTAACACTAGAGGCGTGAAAAACAAAGATGACAACAGACGTTAAAAAATTAGTCGTTCACTATGTAGACAAAAAAGACGACGATACGCAAATTCACCTTCGAAATGATGAGATGGTAATTAACGATAAAGTAGCCGTTTTTATCGAACAATTACATCATGCATACAATGGTAAACCTGGTAAAGGTTATTGTGCTTTCAGTGGTGACAAAAACAGTGTTGTAGCATCTGCAATGCAAAGTTACCGTAACGATGAGTTAGGCTTTTGGCATATGACCGAGCAAGCCTCAACGGTTTTAAAAGAAGAGCTTGATAAGTATGCATTTAGTGAAACAGGCTATTTAGTATTTTGTCATTACCAGTACGTTGCAACTGATTACATGCTAATTGCGATGATTAACATCAAAGAGCATTATTCTATGACCTCAGAGCTTGATTTAGCCGCTTCTCGTCATTTAGACATATCACGCATGCAACTTGCTGCTCGTATCGATTTAACAGCGTGGGATACACAAGCTGACGACAACCGTTATATTTCATTTATCAAAGGGCGAGCTGGACGTAAAGTTGCTGACTTTTTCTTAGACTTTTTAGGTTGTGAAGAGGGTATTGATTCAAAACAGCAAAGCCAAGTAATGCTTAGCGCAGTAGAGGATTATTTATCTGAGCAACAATTTGATAAATCAGAAAAAGACGATTTACGTAAACAAGTCTTTGACTACTGTAATGACTGTGTGACAACTGGTGAAGATGCAAGCGTAAGCGAGCTATCTGCAACGCTTACAAAAGGCGATGACAGCCCGTTTGATAGTTTTTGTAAAGAACAAAGCTATGACTTAGAAGAAACTTTCCCTGTTGATAAGAAAACCGTAACCAGCATGGTTAAGTTCTCAGGTCTTGGTGGTGGTGTGAGTGTAAGCTTTGAACGTAAACACTTAGGTGAGCGCGTAACTTACAACGAGGCAACGGACACGCTTGTAATTAAAGGTATTCCACCAAACTTAAAAGATCAGTTACAACGTTTTATGGAAAGTGAAAGCGAGTAAATTTCACAAGTAAAAAGCTGATTTAAGAGCGCGGTATTTATATCGCGCTTTTTTGTATCGGTATATAAATTCGTTGCATCGGAAAAAAAACCTTAAAGGTTTATTTCACATAGAGAAGTGAAAGAGGAGTAAATAAGAAACACAAGCTAATCTTATTCACGGTGTTAAATTTCGGCTGAAGTCGTGAAGCTTGCTTACACGAGAAGCACCGCTTCTGTTTATTTAAAAACCACTAAAAGATCTATTTCACAAAGAGAAGTGAAAGAGAAGTAAATGAGAAAACACAAGTCGTGCTTTATTAACAAGACTTAGCCTTTTTACTACCTCTAAAAGCGCAGCGTCTCTTTACCTCTTTGTGAATAAATCGCTTATTGTGGACGTGAAGAAACTTTAATAATTATTCAAATCATATAAACAAAAAAGCCCCGCTATTTATTAAATAGCGGGGCTTTTAAATGAATGTTAGTTATTGATCAACACTCATTGTTTTAGTCATTGCAGAACTTGCACGACCAGCAGGTTTGATTGAACCTGCACGTAAACCACTGTCTGGAACTAGTTCACGTTTATCGTGAGCCATTGCTACAGACGTATGTTTCACTTCGCTATCAGCTACAGGAGTAGGTTGTGCCATTGGCGCACTTGCTGACCCTTGAGTAACCGCTGTTTTAACATGCGGTGCTGATTTTTCAGTTTTCACTTTTGCTTCAACTTTAGCAGGCTCTTTAGTTACTACTGATGTTTCAGCTTTAGCAGACTTTTCAGTTGCTACTGGCGTTTCAACTTTAGCTGGCTCTTCAGTTGCTACTGGCGTTTCAACTTTAGCTGGCTCTTCAGTTGCTACTGGCGTTTCAACTTTAGCTGGCTCTTCAGTTGCTACTGGCGTTTCAACTTTAGCAGGCTCTTCAGTTGCTGCTGGTGTTTCAACTTTAGCTGGCTCTTCAGTGGCTACTGGTGTTTCAGCTTTAGCTGGCTCTTCAGTTGCTACTGGTGTTTCAACTTTAGCAGGCTCTTCAGTTGCTACTGGTGTTTCAACTTTAACTGGCTCTTCAGTGGCTACTGGCGTTTCAGCTTTAGCCGGTTCTTTAGCTTTTACTGGCTCTTCTACAGCTTCAACTTTTGCTAAGTCTTCAACCGCAACGGCTTGTTCAACTTGTTGCGACGCATCTACCGGTGTTTCTTCTGATTTCGCTTTAAGTTCTGCTTCGTATTCTGCAGCAGCTTGATCAGCAACTGGAATAAATGCAGGGGCTTCATCAGATTTAACTTCTGCTTCACCTTCAGGGCGACGACGACGTTGGCCAGATGCACGAAGATGACGAGGAGAACGACGTGAACGTGTACGTGTTTGCTCTTGTTCGTCTTCAGTAGTTGCTGTTTCATCGTTAGAATCAACAACATCAACTTTCTCTTCTTTAATGTGAGCTGTTTTTTCTGCCGGAGTTTGCTTTTGCTTTTCTACAGCAGGAGCTTGCTCTTGAACTTGTGGAGTTTCAGTTACAGCCGTTTGCTCAGGTACTTGCTCTGTTGAGTTAGCTTGCTCAGCTTTTTCATCTTGCAGACGTACTTTTTTACGTATGTTACGACGTTGACGGCGAACTTTAGGCTTCTGCTCTTTAGGCTCTGTAGCTTGTGCTGGCTTAGAATCAGTTTCTACTTCCACCTTTGCAGGGGTTTCAGTTTTAACTTGATCTTTTTCTTGGTTTTTATGCTCTGGGCGCTTACGAGAGTTAGGATTACGACGGCGCTTGTTGCGGTTCTCGCTTCTCTCTTGAGTCTCGGTGCTTGCTGCTGAGTCAGTTTTAGCTTCCTCTTCAGCGGCTGGACGCTCATTGCGCGGCTTGTTAGTGCGTGGGTTATTATTACGACGACGTTGATTGTTATTACGACGACGGTTATCGTTACCACGACGCGCATTATTGCGCGTTTCTTGCTGCTCTTTTTCTACAGCTTCTTTTCTCTCTTCTTCAGATTCACTTGCAAATAACGACTTAAACCAATTACCAATAGCAGCTAGTAAGCCACCTTCAGTTTTAGTTTGTACAACAGCCGCTGGTGCTACTGCTTTAGCTGGAGCTGATTGTGGAGCTGGAGTAGAAGGCATTACCACGCCTTTTAACATTGGCTCTTCACGTACTGGAGTACTTGGTGATTTTGACATCTCAAATACTTCAGGCTCTGGTGCAACAACTTGTCCGTAGCTTACTGTTTCAAGTGTTTCGTCTTTACGTAAACGCATAACTTCGTAATGTGGTGTTTCCATATGTTGATTTGGAATAATCACTACGTCACATTTGTGATGCTTTTCAATGCGGTGAACACTACGACGTTGCTCATTTAACAAATAAGCGGCAACGGCAACAGGCACTTGTGCATTTACTTGTGCTGTGTTGTCTTTAATTGCTTCTTCTTCAATTAAACGAAGAATAGAAAGCGCAATTGATTCGTTTGAACGAATAGTACCTTGGCCACTACAACGTGGACATGGACCTTGGCTTGCTTCACCTAATGAAGGACGCAAACGCTGACGCGACATTTCAAGTAAACCAAAGCGTGAAATTTTACCAATTTGAACACGAGCACGATCTGGGCGAGCAGCATCTTTTAAACGATTTTCTACTTCACGCTGATGGCGTGGAGGCGTCATATCGATAAAGTCGATTACAATTAAACCGCCTAAGTCACGCAGACGTAATTGACGTGCAATCTCATCGGCCGCTTCTAAGTTAGTATTAAGTGCAGTCTCTTCAATATCGCCGCCTTTAGTTGCTTTAGACGAGTTGATATCGATAGATGTAAGTGCTTCAGTTGGGTCAATTACAATTGAACCACCAGAAGGAAGACGTACTTCACGCTGGAACGCAGACTCAATTTGGCTTTCAATTTGGTAATGCGTGAATAAAGGAGTGTCGCCTTGATAAAGCTTAACACGGCTCATAAAGTCAGGACGAAAACGCTCAATGTGCGCTTTAGCTTCTTCAAAAACACGTGGTTTATCAATTAAAATTTCGCCAATATCACGACGTAAATAATCGCGTATTGCACGGAAAATCACGTTGCTTTCTTGGTGAATTAAAAACGGTGCTTTAGCACTGTCAGCTGCTTGTTTAATTGCATCCCAATGTACTAATAATGCTTTTAAATCGTAGTTAAGTTCTTCAAATGACTTACCAACACCCGCTGTACGAACAATTAAGCCCATACCTTTAGGAAGTTCTAAACGACCTAATGCTTCTTTAAGTTCAGTACGCTCATCACCTTCAATACGACGAGAAATACCGCCAGCACGAGGATTGTTAGGCATAAGAACTAAATAGCTACCAGCAACACTGATAAAAGTAGTTAACGCTGCGCCTTTTTGGCCGCGTTCTTCTTTATCAACTTGTACTATTACTTCTTGACCTTCTTTTATTACGTCGCGGATGTTTGGGCGACCATGAAAAGTGTAACCTGCAGGGAAGTAAGTACGTGCAATTTCTTTTAAAGGAAGGAAACCATGACGGTCAGCACCGTAATCAACAAATGCTGCTTCAAGAGATGGTTCAATGCGAGTGATTTTGCCTTTATAAATATTGGCTTTTTTCTGTTCGTGACCTGGGCTTTCGATATCTAAATCATAAAGGCGCTGGCCATCAACCAGTGCTACGCGCATTTCTTCTTGCTGCGTTGCATTGATTAGCATACGTTTCATATTGTTACTCTACTTATTTATGTCGCTGACATGACGATGTTTTTCTCGCCTGTTCAGTTGTCCCTATTTTTAGAATGTGCAGCCTCACGACTGGGTCTTTAACGGAACGGCTCTGTTTCCCGTATGCAGTATTTTAAATGCTGGCAAACAATAGCGATTATTATCGCTATTAAATTCTTAATGGTGCTAAAACTGTCGGCTTTTCAGCTACGTTTACAAGTTTTACCCAGAAGTCGGCCTGTCATATTAATCTTACTAAATATCATTCATATTAGGCGCGTAGGGCTCATTAAGTTGGTGAGCAATACATACTGATGTATCGCTAATATCCGTTTTAAGAGCAAAAATCGCTGCCGATGTTAATGAACGCTTATTTATTAGATTTTTTTAGTTCTAAATAAGCTGCTATACGGTACTACAATAATTGAGCTAGTGCTGAACGACGTTTTTTACGTCGTCACTATCAGACAAATTATCTGTTCATTGCTTTTTCTAGCACGTTAAAAATCGCTTCATGTTCAAACTTAACCAGCAATATATTACGCGCATTGCCGTTAATTGATCGCACGTGTTAACTGAGGAGGCATAAAAGCTTTGGAAAACTTAACTCGGATCTGTATGATCGGCTACCCAGAATGTGCATCACGAATGTTTTAATGTGTTAAAAAGCACCGTTGTTATTTGCAAATACTAAATATTTGCGCTGCTGATTATCCCACTATTATTACAGTGTTAGCAACTAAATTATTTTACTTAAATTAGTGATTAGGCAATGTCAGAAAAAAACGACTTACAAGTAACTTATGTCACGATCAACGAAGACCATTTAGGTCAGCGTATTGATAACTTTCTTATTACCCATTTAAAAGGGGTGCCTAAAAGCGCTATTTATAAACTTTTGCGCAAAGGTGAGGTACGCGTTAATAAAAAGCGTATTAAGCCTGTATATAAACTACAGCTTGACGATGTACTGCGTATTGCACCTATCAGAGTTGCTGAGCGTGAAGAGTTTGTACCATCAAAGTTAGACAAAGTAACTCGCCTAGAAGACGATATTTTATTTGAAGATAAATACCTTATCGTCATAAATAAACCTTCAGGTATGGCTGTTCATGGTGGCAGTGGTTTAAGTTATGGTTTAATTGAAGCACTACGCGCACTTCGCCCAGAAGAGCGCAGCCTTGAGCTAGTTCATAGGCTTGACCGTGATACATCGGGTTGTTTACTTATAGCGAAGCGCCGTTCGGTGTTAACGGCATTGCATGAACAACTTCGTGAAAAAACAATGGAAAAAAATTACTGGGCACTTGTAGAAGGGCAGTGGGACTCTAAAACTAAAAACGTAACCGAAGGGCTACGTAAAAATACACTTAAGTCGGGCGAGCGTGTAGTACGTGTAGATAACACTGAGGGAAAACCTTCACATACTCGTTTTAAAGTACTTGAACGTTTTAACGATTGCTCACTTGTACAAGCATCGCCTGTTACAGGGCGCACGCACCAAATTCGTGTACATACGCAATGTAAAGGTCACCCAATAGCATGCGATGATAAATACGGCGATCAGGGTTTTGATGAATCTATGCGTAAAGTTGGGTTAAACCGATTATTTTTACACGCACACGATTTAACTTTTTATCATCCTAAAAACGAAACAACGATGCGAGTAGAAGCACCGCTAGATAAAACGCTTAAAAATACACTACTAAAACTACGAGATGCGAAACTGTGATAAAAGTAGCCCCAATAAAAAAATATAAGCTCGTCATTTTTGATTGGGACGGCACTGTTATGGATTCAGTAACTAAAATAGTTAACTGTATTCGTAGTAGCGCCGAGTCACTTAATTTAGTGTCGCCAAGTAATTTAGCAATTAAAAATATTATTGGTATGTCGCTTGAAAAAGCAATTGACGTTTTATTTCCTGATAATGTAGTGCAGCATCAAGCGCTAATTAAAGGATATAAACACCAATATAGTGTTGATACCACGCCAACTCCTGTATTTGCTGATGTTGTCGGCGTTTTAAATGCATTAAAAGAGCAGGGCATTGTTTTAGCGGTTGCAACAGGTAAAGGTAGAGGTGGGTTAGAGCGTTTGCTTGATCAAAGCCAACTTAGACATTTCTTTAGTGCAACACGTACAAGCGACGACGCACTGTCTAAGCCCTCTCCAAATATGCTGTATCAATTGCTTGAAGAACTTGGCATAAGCGCTCAAGACGCTGTAATGATTGGCGACACTCAAATAGACATGACCATGGCAAAAGCTGCTGGCATGGATAGAATCGGCGTAACAATGGGTGTACATAACGCACAGCAGCTAAATAAGCTTAGCCCTGTTGCAACAGTAGATAACTATCTGCAGCTGCAACAGGTTTTGCTTGGCTAATTTATTTAACTAAAACTTGTTTTGAGCAGTAAGTATATCAATACCAAACTCAGTCAGTAGCTGGCTGAGTTTAATTAATGGTAATCCAATTAAGCTATTAGGGTCGTCTCCGCTTAGTTTTTCAAATAAACAGATGCCTAACCCTTCACTTTTAAAGCTGCCAGCACAGTTATAAGGCTGCTCAGCATCGCAATAAGCACTAATTTGTGCATCACTGAGTGTTTTAAATGTCACATTAAAAGGTTCTACGCAGGTTTTTTTTGTTCCAGTTACAATATCGTAAACACAAAGCCCAGTTAAAAATGTTACAGTATTACCGCTAAATAAATTTAGTTGTTTTAGAGCATTTTGTTTATTGTGCGGTTTACCTAAAATTTGATTGTTAAACACAGCGACTTGGTCTGATCCAATTGCTAACCCTTTTTTAAAGTGTTTATTAGCTGCTGAGGCTTTTAACTCACTTAAACGCTTAACCAGTTCAGTAGGTGTTTCGCATTCAAGTGCTGATTCGTCAACGTCGGGTGAAAACGTATCAAAGGGTAAATTAAATTTTTGTAATAAAGACTGCCTAAAAGGCGAGCTTGACGCTAAAATGAGTGGAAGCTTCATGGACTGTTTTCCTACGATAATTCAGATTGAGTTAGGATAAATCAGATCCGAGAGTAAAACACGTTAAAAACCAAGTAAAAATGGTTTTTTACTTTGACTAACAAACTAACTATCTATATGATGCAGCCCCTATGCAAAAGGTGAAAATTCCCATCACTCTTCATCCAGGCAAAGCAGCGCAGCACCGTTTAAAGTATGACGGAATTGTACCGCTTGAAAAACTTACTCGTTTAGAGAAAGTTGTGCAGGAAGAAGTAGGTGAAATAGCGGTAAAAATACATTGCAAAAACGATGATCAAGGTTTCGCTGTGATTAGAGGCAATTTGTCCACACATGTTACTGTCATTTGTCAACGTTGTAATGGTGATTTAGGGTTGGATTTGGTTCAAGACTTTGCATATTCACCAGTAGGTGAAGATACAGAGTTAGATATTTTTCCTGAAGACTACGACGAAGTAGCACTTGATGAAAATGGTGAAGTTAACGTTTTTGATTTAATTGAAGACGAACTAATTTTAGCAATTCCATTAGTGGCTACCCACAACGAAGCTTCATGCAGTTATTCAGCAAAGCCTGCCAGCTTTGGTGTATTAAAGGCGGAAGATGATAAACCTAATCCATTTGATATTTTGAAACAACTTAAGAAAGATTCTTAGGAGAAGACTATGGCTGTACAAAAAAGCAAAAAGTCTCGTGCAAGACGCGGCATGCGCCGTTCACACGATGCGATCAGTGGTCCAACTTTAACTGTAGATCAAACATCTGGTGAGACTCATCGTCGCCACCATGTGACTGCAGATGGTTACTACAAAGGCGTTCAAGTAATTTCTAAATAAGAGATTACTTATATGCTGAAAGATCTAACCATAGCGTTAGATATGATGGGGGGCGATTACGGCCCCCGTTCATCTATTCCTGCTGCCGTTCATGCGGTAAACGCTCATGCCAATTTAAGTCTCATTTTATGTGGCAATAAAGACGTTATATCTAAAGAACTCGAATCCCTCGATTCTTTATCTCATCCAAGACTCATAATTCGTCATTGTAGTGAAATAGTCACTAACGCCTGCGAACCCGCAATTGCTGTACGTTCAAAAAAAGATTCATCTATGCGTGTTGCCCTTGATTTAGTTAAGTCGGGCGAAGCTCAAGCGTGTGTTAGCTCAGGTAATACCGGCGCTTTATTTTTTATGGCTCACTACGTATTAAAAATGCTGCCAGGTGTTAAACGTGCCGCACTCATTTCATCTGTTCCTACAGAAAGCCAAAACCCAGTATATTTACTCGACTTAGGTGCTAATGTGCATTGTGATGCGCAAATGCTGTATCAGTTTGGGATTATGGGCTCTGTAGTTGCTGGCCAAGCACTTGGCTGCGATAACCCTCGCGTTAGCTTATTAAATATTGGCGCTGAGGACATTAAAGGCCACGATGATATTAAACAGGCTGCACAATTAATGCAGCAAAGCCCACATATTAATTACATTGGTTATAGCGAAGGAAGTGATATTTTTTCTGGTAAGGCTGATGTTATTGTATGCGAAGGGTTTGTAGGTAACGTGGCGCTTAAAACATGCGAAGGCATTGCCAAGCTGATTATGAATAAGTTTACAGCTGCGCTCGAAAAGCACCTTTTGTATAAATGTATGGCGTTTATATTGCGTCCAATAATAAAAAAACTCTATAAAAGGGTGAACCCCGACCAGTATAACGGTGCTTCTCTGGTAGGATTGCGCGGTATTGTCGTTAAAAGTCATGGAAATGCGTCAGCTAAAGCATTTCAAGCAGCAATTGATGAAGCGGTAAAAGAGGTTGAACGTCAACTTCCTGATAAAATAGCCGCTATTTTCGAAAAAACACATTCTAAAGACACGGCGGTTAATCAATAATTGATGTGCCGTGTATTTCATTATTTATTTGTTTAATTAAAAAGAGCAAAGTATGGCACAAAAAATTGCACTTCTATTCCCAGGTCAAGGCTCGCAAAGCGTTGGTATGTTACAAGAGCTACTAGAGAGTTCTGACATTGTTAAAGCAACATTTGCAGAAGCATCAGATGCACTGGGTTACGACTTAGCAGAGCTAGTTCTTAACGGCCCAGAAGAAAAATTAAATCAAACTCATCGTACACAACCTGCATTATTAACTGCAAGTGTTGCTATTTACCGTGATTGGCTTGCAGCAAACCCAGATGCAGACGTTGTTATGGCCGGTCACAGCTTAGGTGAATATTCAGCACTAGTATGTAGCGACGTACTAAGCTTGAGCGAAGCTGTTAAGCTTGTTGAAAACCGTGGTTTATACATGCAAGAAGCTGTACCTGCAGGCGTAGGTTCAATGGCTGCGATTATTGGCTTAGGCGATGAAGAAATAAAAGCGGCATGTGCTGCCTCAGCGCAAGGTGAGGTTGTATCTCCTGTTAACTACAATTCTCCTGGTCAAGTTGTTATCGCAGGGCATAAAGCGGCAGTAGATAGAGCATCACAAGCATGTAAAGATGCTGGTGCTAAACGCGCATTACCACTTTCGGTTAGCGTACCTTCACATTGTGAACTAATGAAGCCAGCTGCTGATAAGCTAGCGGTAGACTTGGCCGCTTTAACATTTAATACACCTAAGTGTGATGTAATTAATAATGTTGATGTAAAAGCTGAATCGACCGCTGATGCAATTAAAGATGCACTAGTACGTCAACTATACAGCCCAGTTCGCTGGACAGAAACAGTACAAGCCTTGGTTGCACAAGATGTAACGCAAAGCTACGAATTTGGTCCTGGTAAAGTATTAACAGGACTTGCTAAACGAATTGATAAAGCAATGGTTTGTGGCTCAGTAAACGATGCCGCTTCAATCTCTGCAGCTAAATAAGAGTATATAAAATGTCTAATTTATTTTCTTTAGAGGGCAAAATTGTCCTAATTACTGGCGCTAGCCGTGGTATTGGTAAAGCAATTGCAACAACATTAGTTGCGCAAGGTGCAAAAGTAGCAGGCACTGCAACAACCGAGTCAGGCGCTGCTAAAATCAGCGAGTACCTAGGTGACAATGGTAAAGGTTATGCATTAAACGTAACGGATCCTGCATCTATTGAAGCGACACTTGCCGCAATAAAAGCTGATTTTGGCGATATTGACGTACTTGTTAATAACGCAGGTATCACACGTGACAACCTATTAATGCGTATGAAAGAGGCTGAGTGGGACGATATAATCGACACTAACTTAAGCTCGATTTTCCGTTTATCTAAAGCGGTACTTCGTCCAATGATGAAGAAAAAGAAAGGCCGTATTATCAATATTGGCTCAGTAGTGGGCACTATGGGTAATGCAGGGCAAGCTAATTATGCAGCGGCTAAAGCAGGCGTCATTGGTTTTTCTAAGTCACTTGCACGCGAAGTGGCATCACGTGGTATTACAGTAAACGTAGTGGCACCTGGTTTTATTCAAACTGATATGACTGATGATTTAACTGAAGAGCAAAAAGCAGCAACACTTGCAAATGTTCCAGCAGGGCGTTTAGGTCAACCAGACGAAATTGCAGCTGCGGTATGTTATTTAGCATCTGACGCTGCTGCGTACGTATCAGGTGAAACTTTGCATGTAAATGGCGCGATGTACATGGTTTAATAACCATTGTACCCACATTATTACCTAATAAAGTTAAGTAAGTTACCTCAAAAACATTGAATTATTTGTGAACTTGCTTTAAACATACTTGAAATCGCTGCGAAAATAAGCGATAAAAGACAAAATACACACTCAGAGGTTTGACCAGACAATTATTTATGGTCAAATCATTGAATCAGAGAATTATGCCGCGTAAACTACGCGGCAATCTGAAAATAACGCATCGGCGTTTTTAATAAAGGAAAGAAGAATGAGCGATATCCAAGAACGCGTAAAGAAAATTATCATTGAACAACTAGGTGTTAAAGAAGAAGAAGTTAAAAATGAATCTTCTTTCGTAGATGACCTAGGTGCAGATTCTCTTGATACTGTTGAACTAGTAATGGCTCTTGAAGAAGAGTTTGATACTGAGATCCCAGATGAAGAAGCTGAGAAGATCACTACAGTACAAACTGCTATCGATTACGTAACAGCACACGCTGAGTAATTAATCGCACGTTAAAGGCAGCATCCGCTGCCTTTAATTTTTTATATCCAAACCACCTCAAAGTTCGTGATTCAAAACTTAAGCCTCAATGCTCAATTTTAGCTAAAAATTAATTTTGATTGTGTTATGCGTTTTTAATCTATTTTGGGACTAGCACTTTGAGGTAGCTTGGGTATGTCATCCCCTTGTAAATATCCCTTATTGGAGGCAAACCGTGGCTAAACGTCGAGTCGTCGTAACTGGCTTAGGAATGTTGACGCCGCTAGGTAATGATGTTCAATCAACCTGGCAAGGCTTATTAGATGGCAAAAGTGGCATTCAAACAATAACCCACTTTGATACATCAAAATTTGGTACTAAATTCGCTGGCTTAATAAATGACTTTGATGCAACAGCATATATGTCAGCGAAAGATACTAAAAAAATGGACTTGTTTATTCAGTACGGCATAGCAGCGGGTGTTCAAGCCTTTAAAGATTCAGGCCTTGAAATTACTGAGCAAAACGCAACACGTATAGGTGTTGCTGTGGGCTCTGGTATTGGTGGCTTAACGCTTATCGAAGAAAACCACATTAAGTTATTAAATAGTGGTCCGCGCAAGTTATCGCCATTTTATGTGCCGTCTACTATTATTAATATGATCTCAGGTCACTTATCAATGATGCATGGACTTCGTGGTCCAAATATTTCAATTGTAACTGCCTGTACTACTGGTTTGCATAATATTGGCCATGCCGCGCGCATGATTGCCTACGGTGATGCAGATGCCATGGTTGCTGGCGGTGCAGAAAAAGCCTGTACGCCTATTGGTATGGGTGGCTTTAATGCTGCACGTGCACTTTCAACCCGCAATGACGATCCACAAGCGGCTTCTCGCCCTTGGGATAAAGACCGCGATGGCTTTGTGCTTTCTGACGGTGCAGGTGTTGTTGTAGTTGAAGAGTACGAACATGCTAAAGCACGTGGCGCTAAAATTTATGCTGAGCTTGTAGGCTTTGGTATGAGCGGCGATGCGTACCACATGACATCACCACCAGAAGATGGAGCGGGTGCTGCCCTTGCAATGCAAAACGCACTAAATGATGCGCAAGTAAACGTTGAGCAAATTGGTTACATTAACGCACACGGTACATCTACAAATGCAGGCGATAAAGCAGAAACTGCCGCTGTTAAGTCTATTTTTGGTAACGCAGCTAAAGATGTAATGGTAGGCTCGTCTAAATCGATGATGGGTCACTTGTTAGGTGCTGCAGGCTCGGTTGAATCGATTATTTCGATTTTATCACTGACAGATCAAAAAGTGTCGCCAACTATCAACCTTGATAACCCAGACGAAGGGTGTGACTTAGATTATATTGCTCACACTGCACGTGATGCAAAGTTAGACTTTGCACTGTGTAACTCGTTCGGTTTTGGTGGTACTAATGGCTCGTTGCTATTTAAAAAGGTATAATCTTTTTTAACAACGAATCAAATTATAAGAGCTCAGTTGTTTAACTGGGCTTTTTTTATATGCCAAATAAAATGCAAACAATAATAGCAGTAGATCAAAACAGCACTTTAAGCACGCGTGACAGAGGCTTAAATTACGGTGACGGCTTTTTTACAACGGCTAAAGTTGTTGATGGGCAAGTACAGTATTGGGCTCATCATAAAGCGCGTTTGATTGAATGCGCACAGCGCTTGGGTTTTCCTGAGTTAGATTTTAATAGCCTTGAAAATCAAATTGCTTTGCATATAAAAGCAGCACCACTCAACGTGCTTAAAATACTTGTAACGCGAGGCGAAGGCGGACGTGGTTATGGGCTGCCAAGTGAGTGTAATATTACTATTTTATTGAGCATATTAGATTACCCTAGTAATTACGAAGCGCTTGTTAAAAAGGGTGTAAATCTCGAAATAAGCCCAATTAAATTAGCAGCACAGCCTTATTTAGCGGGTCTTAAAACACTAAATCGGCTAGAGCAAGTACTAGTTAAAAAAGCAATGCAAACGCAAAACTGCGATGATGTATTAGTGCTTGATTACAATAACAATGTAATTGAAGCTTCTGCAGCTAATATTTTTGCGATTAAAAATAAGCGTGTGTTTACGCCATTGCTTGATGAGTGCGGAATAAAGGGCGTTTATCTGCAATCGTTATGTGATAAATTGCCTGTTGAATTTAAACGCGTGAAAGTAGAAGACTTAACCCAAGCAGACGCCGTATTTGTGTGTAATAGCTTAATGGGAGCAGTACCTGTAAAACGTATTGAGCAACAGGTATTTAATACAGACGAAAGCCACGCATTACTAACTAAATTATTAGCCAAGGAGGCTGAGTGTTAAAAGTTATTTTATCGGTACTTTTTTTAGCTGTTATAACCACTGCTGTTGGTTACCAGCAATTACAAGCAACAATAAATAGCCCGTTAAAGGTAGCACAAAGCACACAATTTGAAGTTAAGCATGGCACTGGCTTTAATAAGTTATGTCAGCAGTGGCAAGCTAATAACTGGGTAGAAAGTTGTTGGCGTTATCAGGTAATTGCCAAGTTAGATCCCACTCTTACCGACTTAAAAGCGGGGCTTTACGAGCTAACAGCCGATAGCGTTATTAATAACGTAAAAAAAATTAACCAAGGTCAGCAAATTAGTTTTAGTTTTACCATAATTGAAGGGCAAAACTTACGTGAAGTACTAAGTGCTATTAAAAAAGCTGATAATTTACAAAACGATTTAAAAACTGACGAACTAAGTACACAAATACTGGGTAATAATAAGCACTTAGAGGGCTGGTTATTCCCCGACACTTACCATTATCATAATAACGATACTGCAAGCAGTGTATTAAAACGTGCAGCACAAAAAATGCAGCAAACGTTAGATGATGCTTGGCAGCAGCGCGCCGCTAATCTACCCTATAAAACAGCATACGAAGCACTAATAATGGCTTCAATTATTGAAAAAGAAACAGGCCTTGCCAGCGAGCGTCCGTTAATTGCATCAGCGTTTGTTAATCGATTAAACACCAATATGCGCCTGCAAACCGATCCAACCGTAATATACGGGCTAGGCGCTGACTTTGATGGTGATATTAAACGTAAAGATTTGCGCGATTATACGCCCTACAATACGTATCGTATTAATGGTTTACCGCCAACACCGATTGCAATGCCATCAAAAGCCGCTATTTTAGCTGCAGTTAATCCGCCGCAAAGTGAATATGTTTACTTTGTATCAAAAGGCGATGGTAGCCACCAATTTTCAACCACGTTAAAACAGCATAACGCAGCAGTTAAAACGTATATATTAAATAAAAAGAATTAATAGTTTATGAAACCAAAATTTATAGTAATAGAAGGGCTAGAAGGCGCAGGTAAATCAACCGCTATTTCGTTATGCCAAGACTTTTTAAACAAACAAAAAATAGACTTCATTAACGTACGCGAACCTGGCGGCACGCCACTGGCTGAATCGCTTCGTACGCTTGTAAAAGCAGAGCACGCAGAAGAGATTGCCTTTGAAACTGAGTTGCTTATTATGTACGCAGCTCGCTCGCAGCTAATGCACAATGTTATTACCCCTGCGCTTGATAAAGGCCAATGGGTACTTGCCGATCGTCATGATTTATCGTCTCAGGCGTATCAAGGTGGTGGGCGTGGTATTAGCTCAAATACATTAGCTTCACTTTCGTCAATGGTGTTAAAAGGCTTAAAGCCAGATTTAACTATTTACCTTGATATTGACCCAGTGATAGGCCTTGAACGTGCAAAAGGACGTGGCGAGCTAGACCGAATTGAACAAGAAGCCATTGAGTTTTTTCAGCGTACACGTATGCGTTATGTTGAACTTGCTAACGACGACAACACCATTAAAACGGTTGATGCAAACCAAAGTATTGATAAAGTACATCGCGATATAACCAATGTACTGCATTCATTTTTTGAAGGCCTAAAATAATATGCCATTGCCGTGGCTACATGATACTCAAGCACGTTTAGCGCAAAGTTATCGTGCAGAGCGTTTTCATCATGCGCAATTATTTTGTGGGCTTGTTGGCGTAGGTAAATTTGAGTTAAGTGATGAGCTTGGCAATGCTTTGTTATGCCAAAATATAGCTAAGCAGGTAGCTGCGCAAAACAGTATGCTAACACCTTGCGGACAATGTAAAAGCTGCTTACTTACTCTTGCTGGTACTCATCCCGACAAGCGCTTAACGCAAGTTGATGGGCAAAGTATTGGTGTAGACGATATACGTGGCATTAGTGATTTTATGAATCACTCTGCAGCGCAAAATGGCAATAAAGTAGCAATAATCGAAAATTGCGAAAAAATGACCACAGCAGCAGCTAACGCATTATTAAAAACACTTGAAGAGCCAACTAATAGCCGCTTTTTAATATTAACTACAAGCCAACCAGAACAGCTCCCTGCAACTATTTTAAGTCGATGTGCTAAAAGTGACGTAAAAATAACAAATACAGCACTTGCCCAGCAATGGTTAGAAACATTAGATATTCCTAACTTTAGTTGGTTAGCACTTTTTTATAACCAACCGCTGCAAGTAAAGCATTGGCAACAGCAAGACCAACTAAAAAATATTGATACACTTTATAAGTTTGCAACTGAGTTTAAACAAAGCCATAATTTCAAAGCGTTAGTCGATATAATAAATAAACAGCCTGAGCTTGTTCGTATATTTACTTTGTTTTTAAGCGTGCAACTAAAGCAGCAATTACTGCAAGGTATGAGTTTTGACGCTTATCAAAGTGCGCAAAATGCATTAGGCGAGTTTTTACAAAATAACACACAAGTACTTGGCCTTAATTTACCGCTTGCTGTATCACGATTAGCAAACACATTGCGAAATTCTTAAAAGGATTAATCATGCAAGAATTACTAGTAGACATAGACGATTTAGACGAGTTATACCGTTGCTATATGCCTTACTTAAAAAAAGGTGGCTTATTTGTACGTACTAATATGCGTTACGAAGCAGGGCATTCATTAGCGCTTAGAGTTACCTTGCCCGATGCCTTAGAAGATGATGTAGTAACAGGTAAAGTGTCGTGGATCACGCCACAAGGAGCACAAAGCTCTAACCCTCCAGGTATTGGTATTAGCTTTTTAGACGATAAAACAAACCTAAACGCTAAAATCGAAAAGCTCCTTGGGACTATGTTAAACTCAGGCGATCAAACATATACCATGTAGTTATAGGGTCGGTTTTTCATTGAGATTAACGCGCCCTATATTGGGTTCTTTTAATTGCTAACATAATAAATTAAAAGGACAAATTTAAACCCTGAACATAATACAGGCCTCATAGTGATTGTAGATTCTCATTGCCATTTAGACCGTCTTGATTTTGATAAATTAGACTTAAACCTTGACCAAGTTCTTGATAAAGCGCGTGCAAAGCAAATAGAGCATTTTTTATGTGTAAGTGTAACGCTTGATCAGTTTCCAAGCATGCTTGATAAAATTAAGCATTACGACGATGTATCAGCCTCATGCGGTGTACATCCACTTGATCAAAAAGACGCCCTTAATAAACAGCAACTAACCGACTTAGCCTCACACGAAAAAGTTGTTGCCATTGGCGAAACGGGTCTTGATTACTACTATTCAAAAGATACTCATGCAGTGCAGCAAGCAAGCTTTGTTGGGCATATTGAAGTGGCTAACGAATTACAAAAGCCGTTAATTATTCATACTCGTGATGCCCGCGCCGACACGATTAACTTAATGCGTGAGCACAAAGCCGAAAACTGCGGTGGTGTACTACATTGCTTTACTGAAGACTGGGATATGGCAAAAAAAGCCATAGACATGGGCTTTTATATTTCTATATCGGGTATTGTTACCTTTAAAAATGCTATTGAATTAAAAGAAGTAGTAAAACAAATACCGCTAGATAGATTATTAATAGAAACCGACTCGCCTTATTTAGCGCCGGTACCGCATCGTGGGCAAACAAATCAGCCAGCGTACGTAGAAGATGTTGCTTATTACATTAGCGAACTTAAAGGCATTAGCTTTAATGAACTTGCTAAAGCGACTACCGAGAACTTTTATTCTTTATTTAAATTAGCAGCTAAAGGCTAAATACATGATTACTCACACGGCAAACCTTCCTATTTTACTAATGGGGCCAATGGTGCGCCGTGCAGAGCAAACTGGAGTCTGCATTCAGTTTGCTACCTCCAGGCCTGCAAACTGCCAAATAAACTTATTAAATGTTGAGTGTTATAGCGATCAACACACTGTTTCTTTAGGGGAGCATTTATACCTGCATTTCGTCATTATAAAGCCAATAAATAACAAACTCCCTGTCGATAGCTTATTAAGCTATGAGCTTGTAATTGATGATATAGCAGTCGATTTATCGCCGTGGTGCTATAGCAATCAAACAGCGCCTGCATTTGTAATTCCCAATAAACTGAGTGATATTTTGCATGGCTCGTGCCGTAATGCACATCATCCAGCAAAAGACAGCTTAGTGTCTGCAAGCCACTGGCAAAATACTCAGCGCGGTAATAATAATCAAGGCGCACAGTTGCTATTACTGAGCGGTGACCAGGTTTATGCCGATGACGTAGCAGGGCCCATGTTATTAGCTATTCATCAGTTAATTAAAGCGTTAGGTATCTATAAAGAGCAACCACTTGCCATTGAGCTACCGGGCGATATAAATGAGCAACTTTATAATCGCCATTTGTTATTACCAAAAACGCCTTGGCAGAAACGCTCAAAGTTAGGTGTTGGTTACTGGCTAAAAAAAGACGAACCTCATTTTTCAAGCGTAAAAGCCTACAATCACCTTATCCATTTTGAAGAATATATAGCACTGTATTTATTGAATTTTAGTGCTGCTGCTTGGCAATGCGTTGATATACAAAACACAACATATTCAGGTCAAAACAAGCAAAACAAAACTATTTTTGACGCTGAAAAAACAGCACTGATTGAGTATGCAAAAGGCTTAAGTGAAGTAGAGCGATTGTTTGCCAATGTATCGACATTTATGATGTTTGACGATCACGATGTAACTGATGACTGGAACCTCACCGCTGGGTGGGAGCAAGCTATAAATGAAAACCCAAGTAGTAAACGGATCATCAATAACGGCTTAATTAGTTATTGGCTTTTTCAAGGAATGGGGAACGATGCACTAAATAAAACAGGCGAGTTACTAACACCTTTTAAGCAAAGCCGTACTGCTAATAATTTATGGCAGTTTAAAGCATTTGATAAACCACTAAACGATTTTAGTTTTTGGCATTATGAGTTAACTACAACCCCAAAAGTAGTGGTGCTAGATACACGTACGCATCGTTGGCGAAATGAGCAAAACTTTAACGAACCTTCAGGTCTACTTGATTGGGAGCGTTTAACAGAGCTTGAAGAAAGCCTATTAAGCCACGATCAGGTTATTATTGTATCGCCAGCCCCCGTATTTGGTGTTAAATCAATAGAAGCCATTCAAGCTATGTTTAATATTTGTGGGCAACCGCTCATGGTTGACGTTGAAAACTGGATGGCGCACGAAGGCTCAGCCAAAAAGCTACTCGATACTTTTAGACGCACCGACACCCCAAACGAAACGCTTATTTTATCGGGAGACGTACATTACTCATTTTGTTTTTCGGTACAAAAGCGTTTTGGCGATCATCCCAATCGAATTTGGCAACTTACCGCCAGCGGTATTAAAAACGAGTTCCCGCGTAAATTAATAAACATACTCGATAAGCTCGACTCAATTTTATACGGCCCAAAAAGCCCCTTAAACTTTTTTACCAAACGCTGGCATATGGAAGTAGATAAGCACCAAACCATAGGTGAAGGGCAAAAATACTTAGTAAGTGACTCAGCTATTAGTTTAATAACACTAGAGCAAGGAAATTTAGCCCGCTATCAACTTATACATGGTGATGGTCATTTAACTGAGTTTGATTTAGAAGAACAGTAAGTCGCTCATCTACGAGTTAACCGTAAATTTGCACGCTTGGTAAAGCGTTTGAGAAAGTAAGAAGTCGTATTGTTTATTATAAAAGAGGCTGTAAATAAAAATGCCCAAAAACTTATAAAAATCTTTGGGCTAAAAAGTGACTCTAAATTGAGTCTAGCGTTAACTAAAACACTTTCTTGGTTCTTTAGGGAGAAGAAGAAAGTATTTAAAAGTGTAGTAAAACCACCTAAAAAAGCATAACTAATTTTGCCACTTAGTTACATTTGGCAATAAAGGATTAGATTAATTATGCATATTCTATACTTTAGTTTAACCCCAACTTATTAACTGCGTATTTTGTACTAAATCACGTGGTAGAGAATTTTTAATCTTATTTTTTTGCCATTTTCCGAGCCCAATAGGACAACCACACAATGTTAATACCACTTCACCGATTGTTTGGGTTACTTCACTTAAGCGTATATCTTTACCTTGGAAATAATCATTTGCTTGATCGTTATTTAACGCGTAAATATTCGTTTTGCACTCGTTACCAAATACGGTTGCAAACTCGTGCGTTAGCCTCACGCCGTTTTTATGAATAATGCCAATTTGAATACCTAAACGTGCATATTTAATTTTGTTTTGTACGGCTTCAAACCCTTCAGGAAATAACCACAGCTCTTTGTCGCGTTGCATTAAATTGCCTGGCAAGGTAGTTATCCCAAAGTGTTTCTTAAGCGATTGCATAAATGCGGTACTTTGCTTTTTATCAAACTCGTTAAACGGGAATGCGCCTTTTTTAACAGTTTGATTTGGGTTATCGCAACTAGCGTGCTTTTTAAATTTAGCAATAAAAAAGCCTTCGCTATCGAATGTTTGCGGCCATACATGTAAATAGCCTTCGCTTGTGGTGGCTTTATTTGCACCTTCAAATAAGTCATTTAGGGATTGCGGTGCTATGTAGTCACCAAACTCACTGAGTAAATAATCGCATACTTGTTGGTTTTCGAGCGGGGTAAGTGTGCAGGTTGAATACACTAACGTGCCACCTGGCTTTAATGCGTAAAATGCGCTTTTAATTAAGTCTTTTTGTACTTGAGCAATTTGTATGTTTGATTCTATTGACCAATTTTTAAGAGCGTCGGCGTCTTTACGTACTGTGCCTTCGCCAGAACAGGGCGCGTCTAGTAATATGCTATCAAAGCATTCAAACATATAGTTGCCAAATATAACGCCATCAAAGTGAGAGAGCGCACAGTTACCAACACCCATGCGTTTAAGCGTGGCGCTAAGTACTTTTAAACGTGAAGACGAAAGCTCGTTAGCAACTAATACACCTTGGTTATTCATAAGTGCAGCAAGTTGCGATGTTTTAGAACCTGGCGCAGATGCCATATCAAGCACGGTGTTATTTTGAGAGTCTGCGAGTTTAATATTTTGCTTTAAGGCGATAGGCGGCAGCATTGAACTTGCTTCTTGTACGTACATAGCCCCGCTTAGATGTAAGTCGGTATTACCAAGGGCTAGGTTTTGCTCTTCATCGCTTGGGCGCTCTAACCAAAAGCCTTCACTGCACCATGGGATTGGGGTTAGTAGCCAATTTTTTTTAGTTGCACGTTCTACAAATTCTTCAATGGTAATTTTTAATGTATTAACGCGGATAGATTTTCTGAGTGGCCTGCGACACGCATTTAAAAAGTCATCTAAGTTTAGATGCGCTGGTAAATAGGTTTTTACGTCATCAATAAAGTGCTCAGGAATAAAAGTGTTGGCGTTCACGCGTTAGCTCATACTATAAAAATAAAGCGCGATAATAGCATTTATGCGAGGTGTTTTCAGCGCTAAAAAGCGTAACATCTGATTTATTACGCTGTCGACACTTCACTGTTTTAGTCTATTTTAAAACCATTTTTATGCGACTTTAGGTTAATAGTGTCGACAATGAGCGTGTTTTTTAGCCATTTTGATAGGTTTAAGGGTTGACATGATTTTTTAATAAGGCCATAGTAACCACATTAATTGTCGACAATCTAAAAAATAACTTATGACACACACATTTTTAAACGAAGCGCCTATAACTACCGCATCAGATCAAGTATTTGTAGATATGCGCCGTGAGATTGTTGAGGGCAGCATAGTTCAAGGCAGTAAAATATCAGAGCCTGAGCTTGCCAAACGTTATGGTGTAAGCCGTGCAACGCTTAGAGAGGCGTTAAATCGCCTAGAAAGTTGCTACCTTGTTGAGCGTAAAGCGAACGTAGGTTGCCGAGTAGTTGCCCTTACCGCTGAACGCTTGATTGAAGTTTATCAAGTTCGCAGCTCACTTGAAGGTTTGGCATGTAGGCTTGCTGCCGACAATATGGAGCCCGAGGAAGTAAAAGGCTTAAAGCAATTACTTAATCAGCACCTACAAACACAACGTGTTAAAGAGGGCGAGTCTTATTATCAAGAAGCCGGCGATTTAGATTTTCATTATCGTATTATTCAAGGCAGTAAAAACGCGCATTTAATTCATTTACTGTGTAATGAGCTTTATCAATTAATACGCATGTACCGTGTACAAATGGGCATGGTGGGGCCGCGTGTATCAAAAGCGTTTGATGAGCATTTAGCTATTATTAACGCCATTGAAAACCACGACGGTGAACTGGCCGAAATGCTTATGAAGCGCCACATCAGTGCATCGCAAGCAAATATTCAAACCAAATTTGATTTATTAGCTAAGCAGAAAGCATAAACAGTTAAAAGCTAAAAGCTAAAAGCTAGCAAAAGCAGTCAAACAGTCATAATTACAGATTAAAACTATAAGTTACTCCACGTAGCAACCGTTCAAAGTGAGGAGAAAGTAATGTCAGCAGGATTAAAGTTTAAACACGCTATTGCCAATAACCGCCCGTTACAAGTGGTAGGTACTATTAACGCCTACACAGCGATGATGGCAGAAAAAATGGGCCACCAAGCTATTTATCTCTCAGGTGCTGGTGTGGCAAATGCCTCGTTTGGTATGCCTGATTTGGGTATGACAAGCCTTGATAACGTGCTTGAAGATATTCGTCGTATTACGGGTGCTAGCGATTTACCACTACTTGTGGATGCCGATACCGGTTGGGGCGGCGCGTTTAACATTGCACGCACAGTAAAAGAAATGACTAAAGCGGGTGCAGCTGGTTTTCATATAGAAGACCAAGTAGCGCAAAAGCGCTGTGGCCATCGTCCTAATAAAGAAATTGTAAGCCAAGGTGAAATGGTTGACCGCATTAAAGCGGCGGTTGATGCAAAAACCGATAGCGATTTTTATATTATGGCGCGTACCGATGCATTTCAAAAAGAAGGTTTAAATGCTGCTATTGACCGTGCAGCTGCCTGTGTTGAAGCCGGTGCTGACGCTATTTTTGCAGAAGCCGTGCACGACCTTGCCGATTACCAAGCATTTGCAAAAGCGATTAACGTTCCAATTTTGGCAAACATTACTGAGTTTGGCCAAACACCTATTTACACAAAAGAGCAGCTAAATGACGTAGGTGTTGAAATGGTGCTTTACCCATTAAGTGCATTTAGAGCTATGAACAAAGCGGCACTTAACGTGTATTCAGCAATTTTGAATGAAGGCTCGCAACAAAGCCAAATTGAAAATATGCAAACGCGTTCTGAGCTCTACGACTTTTTAGATTACCACACGTACGAAAACACACTCGACACCCTTTTTTCATCAAAATCTGACAAATAATACAATCACACACAAATTTAAGATAGGAGAAGATCATGGTAGATAAAGCATTAGGCGGCGCGGGTTTACGCGGACAAGTGGCTGGTCAAACAGCATTGTGTACTGTTGGACAAAGCGGTTCTGGTTTAACGTATTGTGGTTACGATATTAGCGAACTTGCCGAAAAAGCACAGTTTGAAGAAGTGTCTTTTTTACTTTCACGCGGTGAATTACCAACCACAAGCGAATTGGCAGAATATAAAGCTAAACTTAAAAGTTTACGCAGCTTACCGGATGCACTTAAAACCGTGCTTGAAAATATTCCTAAAGACGCGCATCCAATGGATGTAATGCGCACGGGCTGCTCAATGTTGGGTAACCTTGAAATGGAAAATGATTTTAGCGAAGCCAATGATGCAATCGACCGTATGGTTGCTGTGTTCCCAAGTATTATTTGTTACTGGTACCGCTTTACACACGACGGCGTACGCATTGAAACACAAACAGATGACGACTCTGTTGGCGCGCATTTTTTAACGCTGTTACACGACAAAGCACCAAGCGAGTTATTTGCACAAGTGATGAACGTTTCACTAATTTTATACGCAGAGCACGAGTTTAACGCATCTACCTTTACGGGACGAGTGTGTGCATCAACGCTTTCTGATATTCACTCTTGTGTAACAGGTGCGATTGGTACGTTACGTGGGCCATTACATGGCGGCGCCAACGAAGCGGCTATGGATATGATTCAAGGTTTTACAAGTGCGGAGCATGCTGAGCAAGAAGTAATGGGCATGCTTGAACGTAAAGACAAAATAATGGGCTTTGGTCATGCTATTTATCGCGAATCTGATCCACGTAATGTAATTATTAAAAAATGGTCTGAAAAACTAGCTGATGAAGTAGGCGATACAGTGCTTTACCCTGTGTCAGTTCGTTGTGAAGAGATTATGTGGCGAGAGAAAAAACTGTTTTGTAACGCCGATTTTTTCCATGCATCTGCTTATCACTTTATGGATATTCCCACTAAGTTATTTACGCCAATATTTGTAATGAGCCGCGTTACTGGTTGGACTGCACATGTAAAAGAGCAACGCGCTAACAACCGTATTATCCGCCCAAGTGCCGATTACACAGGGCCTGATGCACGCAGTTACACACCAATCGAATCAAGATAATAGGTTATCAACTCTTAAGTGTGTTTGAGCAATTTAACGGATTAAATATGACCTCACATATGAGAGTTGGTAAGTAAATAAAGGTGAGCTATATAGCCACCTTTTTCAGCTTTATATAAAAATACTAAAAAGATAAGGCTTTCTTGATAACCCCGTCACCAATTAGCGAATTTATTATGACCATAATTAATAATACCCAATACCGTAAACCTTTACCGGGCTCAAATGTCGACTACTACGATACGCAAGAAGCCGTAGATGCAATTAAGCCAGGTGCATACGCAACACTACCTTATTCATCACGTGTATTTGCCGAAAACTTAGTACGCCGATGCGACCCTGCCATGTTAACCGATGCACTTAATCAGCTAATTGAGCGAAAGCAAGACTTGGATTTTCCGTGGTATCCGGCGCGCGTGGTGTGCCACGATATTTTAGGGCAAACAGCGCTTGTAGATTTGGCAGGGCTTCGTGATGCAATTGCAGCAAAAGGCGGCGACCCGGCAAAAGTGAATCCTGTGGTACCCACACAGTTAATAGTTGACCATTCACTAGCGGTAGAGCATGCCGGTTTTGATCCTGACGCATTTGAAAAAAACCGCGCGATTGAAGACAGACGAAATGATGACCGTTTTCACTTTATCAACTGGACTAAAACTGCGTTTAAAAATATAGACGTTATTCCACCGGGTAACGGCATTATGCATCAAATTAATCTTGAAAAAATGTCGCCGGTTATTCAAAACCGAGATGGCATTGCATTCCCCGATACACTTGTAGGTACCGACAGCCACACGCCACATGTTGATGCGCTGGGCGTTATTGCTGTGGGCGTAGGCGGGCTTGAAGCTGAAAGCGTAATGCTTGGCCGTGCTTCTTATATTCGCTTACCCGATATTGTAGGTGTTGAGCTTACAGGCAAACGCCAACCGGGTATTACCGCAACCGATATTGTGCTAGCTATTACTGAATTTTTGCGCGGGCAACGTGTTGTTTCTACTTATTTAGAGTTTTACGGTGAAGGTGCCGACGCGCTTACTCTTGGCGACAGAGCAACCATTTCGAACATGACGCCTGAATTTGGCGCAACCGCAGCCATGTTTTATATTGATGATAAAACCATAGATTACTTGCGTTTAACAGGTCGCGAAGAAGAACAAATTGCCCTTGTAGAAAACTACGCTAAAACAGCAGGCCTTTGGAGCGATAGCTTAAAAACCGCAAAATATGAGCGTGTACTTAAGTTTGATTTATCAAGCGTAGGGCGTAATATTGCCGGTCCATCTAATCCGCACCGCCGTGTGTCGACAAGCGATTTAGCTAAAGAGGGTATTTCGGGCGTTGTTGAAAATGAAGAAGGCTTAATGCCAGACGGCGCATGTATTATTGCTGCTATTACTAGCTGTACTAATACCAGTAACCCACGTAATGTAATTGCCGCTGCACTGCTTGCCCGTAACGCAAATGCTAAGGGTTTAATGCGTAAACCTTGGGTTAAAACCTCATTAGCACCGGGCTCAAAAGCAGTGCAATCATACCTTGAAGATGCAAACCTACTAACAGAGCTCGAGCAACTGGGCTTTGGCATTGTTGGTTTTGCGTGTACAACTTGTAACGGCATGAGCGGTGCGCTTGACCCTGTGATTCAAAAAGAAGTAATCGATCGCGATTTATACACTACCGCCGTACTTTCGGGCAATCGTAACTTTGATGGGCGCATTCATCCTTACGCTAAGCAAGCATTTTTAGCGTCACCTCCTTTAGTTGTTGCGTACGCTATTGCAGGTACTATTCGCTTTGATATTGAAAAAGGGATACTAGGGCAAGATCAACAAGGCAACGATATTACGCTTAAAGATTTATGGCCATCAGATGAAGAGATTGATGCAGTAATTAAGCAAAGTGTTAAGCCAGAGCAATTTAGAAAAGTATACGAGCCGATGTTTAATTTAACCGTAGATTACGGTGAAGATAACGATCCACTTTACGACTGGCGCCCAGAAAGTACGTACATTCGTCGCCCGCCTTATTGGGAAGGTGCACTTGCGGGTGAGCGCACAATGACCGGTATGCGTGCGCTTGCAGTACTTGGTGATAACATTACAACCGATCATTTATCGCCATCAAACGCAATTATGGCAAGTAGTGCTGCTGGCGAATACCTGACCAAAATGAATGTGCCAGAAGAAGATTACAACTCGTACGCAACGCATCGAGGCGATCATTTAACAGCGCAGCGTGCAACCTTTGCCAATCCAAAGCTGCTAAACGAAATGGTACTTGACGAAAACGGCGAAGTTAAGCAAGGTTCGTACGCACGATTAGAGCCACAAGGCACTAATACACGTATGTGGGAAGCAATCGAAACTTACATGGAGCGTAAGCAACCACTTATTATCGTAGCCGGTGCCGATTACGGGCAAGGTTCGTCGCGCGATTGGGCTGCAAAAGGCGTAAGACTTGCAGGCGTTGAAGTAATAGCAGCTGAAGGTTTTGAGCGTATTCATCGTACTAACTTAATTGGTATGGGTGTTTTACCGCTTGAGTTTAAAGCGGGCACAACGCGTAAAACGCTCAAGCTGGATGGCAGTGAAGCGTACGATGTAACGGGCGATTTAAAACCAGGTGCCACCGTTAATTTAAGTATTACCCGTAAAGACGGTGAAGTACTCACTGTGCCTATGAAGTGCCGTATCGATACCCAAGAAGAGCTTTCTATTTACGCGGCTGGTGGCGTGTTACAACGCTTTGCTCAAGACTTTTTAGAAGCAACGCAATTTGCATAAGGGCAAATATTATGTTTAAACCGCAAATTAAAGTGCCTGCAACCTATATGCGTGGCGGCACCAGTAAAGGTGTGTTTTTTAATTTAACTGACTTGCCAAAGCCTGCTCAAGTAGCAGGCGAGGCGCGGGATAATTTATTACTGCGTGTTATTGGCAGCCCTGATCCGTATGCTAAGCAAACGGATGGCATGGGCGGCGCTACATCAAGTACTAGTAAAACTGTAATCCTAAGTAAAAGTGAGCAAACTGATCACGATGTGGATTACTTGTTTGGTCAAGTGGCGATAGATAAACCGTTTGTGGATTGGAGCGGTAACTGTGGCAACTTAACGTCAGCAGTGGGTGCTTTTGCTATTAGTAATGGTTTGGTCGATAAAAGCAGAGTACCCGATAACGGTGTTGCTATCGTGCGTGTGTGGCAGGCTAATATTAAAAAAAGCATATTAGTGCATGTCCCCATGACAAATGGCGAAGTACAAGAAACCGGCGACTTTGAGCTCGATGGCGTTACATTTGCAGCAGCTGAAGTAAAACTTGAATTTATAGACCCCGCTGATGGCGATGGCGCGTTATTTCCAACCGGTAACGTAGTTGATGACTTAAAAGTACCGGGTGTTGGTACTTTAAAAGCAACAATGATAAACGCAGGTATTCCTACTGTATTTATTAACGCCACTGATATTGGTTATACCGGCACAGAGCTGCAAGACGATATAAATAACGATGTTGCAGCGCTTGAAAAGCTTGAAACCATTCGTGCTTATGGCGCTGTTAAAATGGGTTTAATCACTAACATTAGTGAAGCGCAAGCTCGCCAACATACGCCTAAAGTTGCGTTTGTTGCATCACCTTTAGATTACAAAGCATCTAGCGGTAAAATTATTGAAGCTGCAAATATCAACTTGTTAGTACGCGCTATGTCGATGGGTAAACTGCACCATGCCATGATGGGCACAGCTGCTGTTGCTATTGGCACTGCTGCAGCAATTGAAGGCACACTCGTAAATATAGCCGCTGGTGGCGGCGCATTGAGTGAAGTTAACTTTGGTCATCCGTCGGGCACGCTAAAAGTAGGTGCTGAGGCTAAAAATAATGCTGGCAACTGGCTAGTTACCAAAGCGAGTATGAGCCGAAGTGCACGGGTATTAATGGAAGGGGTTGTAAGAGTCCCTCAGTAGTTCCTCATTAATAACTATCGTACAGCCATCGCATAAGTATTGTGATTAATTTACAGCATCAAAATACTTATGCGCTTTGTGCTTTCTTTATTGTCATAATTAATAACAAAACAGCACTAACTCATAGTGCCTGAATCTAGGTAGCTGCCAATCCCGAGTGTGAACATCCATATCCCCCATAAACTATGCTCAATAACACACACGACGGTTGAGCGGCTTTGTGCATAGGTATAAGCAAACAGTAAGCCACCTAAAAATGCTAAGGCTACTGCAATCCAATTTGCATACACAATATGCGCCAACGCAAATACACTCGCACTAACTACAATACGCACTGCTTTTTTGGGCATGATGCGTTTATAACGATGAAAAAAATACGTTCTGAATATTAACTCTTGAGGAATAACCGACAGTATTGGGTAGAGTAGCAACAGTAAAAGCCAATCATTAAACGAGTTGCGGGGAAGGGTAAACCAGTTTCCCTGATGAATAATCCCGTAAAACATACCTGAGAACAGTGCACCTAAAAAAAAGAAGCTAAACACACGTTTTTTAACAGCAGAAAATTGCCCAAGGCTTGTAAGCCTAAAACGTTTAAAATGCGGATCGCCCAGTAGCAACATACAACACACGCTCATTAAAATAATAAGCGCAGGAATAAGCCAGTTAGCTAAATACTCGCGTAATACAAAACCCAACAAGGGTAGTAACACAAAAATGAGGGTAAATTCAAACCAGCGATATTGATTGGCGTTCAAGGTCGTCTCAACTTGTTTTTTTAATAAGCTATCAAGCTAAGACGACATTTTTATGACGAGGGGCTTACTTTGCTGGTTCTTCTTCACTAGGGAGGTATTTGTACAAGGCAATAATAGTGGCAAAAATACTCACAAAGGTAATACCCATTAAACCAAACACTTTAAAGTTAACCCAAAAGTCGAGCGAAAAATTATATGCAATATAAATGTTTAGTGCTGCGATGCCAGCAGTAATTACAACCCACATTAAATTAAGCTTATCCCATAACGGCTCTGGAACAACAATAGCTTGCTTTGTATCATTAGCATTTTCGAGGATTGAGCTAAGCGCTTTTTTAACGAGATTTTTCTTAAGTACATAACGGCTAACAAGTAACGTTAAGCTTAAACCTGCGTATATGAGTGTTGCTTTCCATTTTATGTATTGCTCATCATGAAGTACCAGCGTTAACGTACCAAACACAGCAGCAATGCCAAAAAATATCCACTGACGAGTTGGCACAGTTCCATGTTTAAAGTAGCTATAAGCAACTTGAATGAGCGTAGTGGCCATTAATAAACCGGTAGCCCAGTAAATATCGACTAGCTTGAAAACTGCAAAAAACAGTATGAGTGGAATGTATTCAATTAATGCGTGCATATACTACCTAAATTATACAAAAAAGAGTCAAAGGCTTTTTACCACATAAAGCTTAGCAACTACAAGGTTGACTTGTTGCCCTGTAACCCTTAGCCTGCGTGGCTTTATTGCCAATTTGGTTTGGTATTTTTTATATCATCATATTCCCACGCTTAACCAACACTGATTTGGCGTGTATTTAGGAGCCTAAAATGAATAAAGCAGAACTCGTTGCTGCCATTGCACACAAAAGTGAATTAACAAAAAAAGATTCTCAAGCGGCGCTTTCAAGCTTGCAAAAAGTAATTACTAAATCGCTTTCTGAGGGCGATCAGGTTCAAATTAATGGCTTTGGTACGTTTGCACTAAGTTATTACCCAGCGCGCGCTGGGCGTAACCCGCAAACAGGCGCAGCAATTGAAATAGAAGGCGCTAATAAAGCGGTTTTTAAACCGGCTAAGGCGTTAAAAGATCTGCTTTAAATTTATTTAAGGTTTTAAACCCCGTATTGATAGATAAGTTACATGAGCGCGAAGTAAATTCGCACCTACGGGTATATGTTGTAGGTGAGGTTTTATACCTCGCGTTTGGTGGCTTTAAATTATATGAGCTGGAAATAAATTCGCACCTATGTAGATTATTCATAATCTCTAAATGATTTACATGGCATTATAAATCCCACTTACATTAAATCCTTTATTTTCAATTACTTGTTATCGGCATGCATTATGCTGTTTAACTGTGTGTTTCGAACATATTTTTAAACAATACCAGTCTGCTGATATATGGGGTCTATTGAACGACGTTAAATTGCTCAAATATTTATGCAGGTTGGTATCAAATAAGGAGATCTCAATGAGTACATTACAAACAAGCACGCGTTTACAAGGCAAAAAAATTGCAATTTTAGCCACTGATGGGTTTGAGCAAAGTGAGCTTTTATCTCCACGCAGCGCATTACTTGATGCCGGTGCAAACATCGAAATAGTATCAATTAAAGAAGGCCAAATTACGGGCTGGGATGAAGACAAGTGGGGCGATAAAGTGACAGTAGATAAACTAGTCACAAACGCAGACCCCGCTGATTACGACGCGCTTATGCTACCTGGTGGTTTATTTAACCCAGACAGTTTACGCCAAGATAAAGATGCTAAAGCCTTTATTGATGGCTTTTTTGGCGCAGAAAAAAATAAACCCGTTGCAGCAATTTGCCATGCTCCGTGGTTGTTAGCTGAAATTAATAAACTGCGTGACCGTACCATTACCTCTTTTCCAAGTATTAAAAGCGATTTAATTAATGCAGGTGCCAATTGGGTTGACCAAGAAGTATGTGTAGATAAAGGCTTAGTAACGAGCCGAAGCCCAGCTGATTTAGAAGCATTTAATGCTAAATTTATTGAAGAGATTTTAGAGGGTAAACACCAAGCTCACTAATTTTCTTTTTTAAAACGTTTGGTTATTGATACAGCGTTTGATTTTAAAAAACAAAAAAGGGCATTTTAAATGCCCTTTTTTTTAATGCGTATAAAACACGCCCTAGTTAGATTATAGCGATGCAGCTGCTTTCATATCGGCTACAAAAGCTTTTAGATGCGCGGTCATTACAGGTAAATCATTAAGGTTAGCTTCAATAATTTTAACCACGGCAGAACCTGAAATAGCACCGGCTGCTCCTGCATTAAGAGCCGCTTTTACATCATCTGGCGTTGAAATACCAAACCCTAAAAGAGCAGGGGCTGCATGGTATTCTTTTAATTTAGTAACAATATTACCAGCAGGCATTTGTGCTTTAGTATCGGTACCGGTAACACCTGCGCGCGATAGTAAATACGTATAACCACGACCGTAAGAGGCACACTGGCGAAGTGTGTCGTCATCTGCATTTGGTGTTGCAATAAAAATTGGGTCTACACCGTTATCCATTGCTGACTTTCTAAACATTTTAGATTCATGTAAAGGCACATCAGCCACTAAAATTGAGTCTACGCCTACTGCTTTTGCATCTTTATAAAATGCTTCAATACCACGTTTAAACACAAGGTTTGAATACAATAATAAGCCAATTGGAATATCGGCGTTATACTCACGTATTTCTTTAATAATATCAAAGCAATCTTGTGTGTTAATGTGAACATCGAGGGCGCGAATATTAGCTTTTTGAATTACTGGACCATCTGCAATTGGGTCAGAAAACGGAATACCAAGCTCAAGCGCATCAGCGCCGCCGTCAATTAGACTTTTAATAATCGCAATACTTTGCTCTTTACCTGGGTCGCCAATCGTTACAAATGGTACAAACGCACCTTGTTTTTGCTCGTTAAGCGCTGCAAACATTTTGCCGTAACGATCCGTTTTTACTCGGCTCATAGCTGACCTCTTTCAGTTAGTACATTGTGAACGTGTGCTAAATCTTTATCGCCACGACCACTTAAATTAATCACTATAACACTCTCCTCGGTTAGTTCCTCTGCGTACTTAAGCGCATAAGCTAGCGCATGGCTTGATTCAAGTGCCGGAATAATACCTTCATTTTTAGCAAGTGATTGAAACGCATCAAGCGCTTCTGTATCGGTAATACCCACGTATTGAGCGCGACCAGTTTCGTGTAAAAATGCATGCTGAGGACCAACAGCTGGGTAATCAAGACCCGCTGATACAGAGTAAGACTCTTCAATTTGGCCATCATCATTTTGCATAATGTACGTATAAGTACCGTGTAATATGCCTTTTGTGCCTTTACAAATTGTTGCACCGTGCTCATTTGTATCAAGACCTTTACCAGCAGGCTCAACACCAATTAATTTAACGCCTGGCTCGTCAATAAAGTCGGTAAACATACCAATCGCGTTTGAACCACCACCAACACAGGCAATAACAGCGTCAGGTAAACGACCTTCTGCTTTAAGTACTTGTTGTTTTGCTTCTTCACCAATAATTTTTTGATACTCGCGAACAATTGTTGGGAATGGGTGAGGACCCGCAGCTGTACCTAGCAGGTAATGTGCGTCTTGGTAGTTTGCTGACCAGTCACGCAGCGCTTCATTTACTGCATCTTTTAATGTGCCAGAACCCGCTGTTACCGGAATAACCTCTGCGCCCATTAACTTCATTCTAAATACGTTAGGTTGCTGACGCTCAACGTCTTTTGCTCCCATATAAATACGACATTTTAAACCCAGTAGTGCACATGCAAGCGCGGTTGCAACGCCGTGTTGACCGGCACCTGTTTCAGCAATGACTTGTTTTTTACCCATACGCTTAGTAAGTAACGCCTGACCAAGTACTTGGTTCGTTTTATGTGCGCCGCCGTGTAGTAAGTCTTCACGCTTTAGGTACAGTTTTACTTTTGGGTTTTTAACTAAATTGCGCGTTAAAGTAAGTGGGGTAGGACGACCCGCATACTCGTTTAATAATTTACTTAGCTCTGCCTGAAACTCAGGATCTTTTTGTGCTTTGTTAAATTCGTTTTCTAACTGCTTAAGTGCAGGGACAAGTAACTCAGGTACAAACATACCGCCAAACTCGCCAAAATAAGCTGGATTTTGCATTTTAACCTCAATAATTTCTGATGCTTGTAAAAGCATTATGTAATTTGTTAGGGCACTTTTTACCCGCAGATTCTTCAACGCCTGAGTTTAAATCAAGGCCTAGGGCACCTTTAAAAAGCGCATCTTTAATATTATCTGGATTTAAGCCACCAGCTAGCATAAATGGTGTGGTTGCGCCGCTAAGCACCGACCAATCAAATGCTTTACCAGTACCGCCAGCTTGAGTGTCGCTGTGTGTATCGTAAAGGTGTCGATCAACCCCATTTACAGGCGTTGGCAATGCATCTTTTATTGCTTGGGCTTTCCAAATTTCGCAATTAGTTGGTAACTGTGTACGCAAGTCAGCAATGTAATCGTCACTTTCTTGACCATGTAATTGAACTGCCGCCAATTTTAGCACACTTGCGTATTGAGTAACTTGCTCAATTGGAGCATCGACAAACACACCAACAAAATTAAGTGGTGCACTTTTACTAAGCTCTATTGCACAATCTAAATCGACATAGCGTGGCGATTTAGGATGAAAAATCAAACCGCCGTAAATAGCACCGTTTTGATACGCAGCTTGTGCATCTTTAGTACGTGTTAAACCACATACTTTATTGTCACCTAAAATAACACGGCGGCATGCTTGCTCTAAATCACGCTCACTCATAAGTGAGCTGCCAATTAAAAAGCCATCGCATAGAGGAGCTAAACGTTTTACGTCTTGATGGGTGTAAATCCCCGACTCCGAAATAACCACTTTATCAGCCGGAATAAGCTTTCGTAGTTTTTCGGTAGTGGCTAAATTGGTGCTTAAATCGCGTAAGTCGCGGTTATTAATACCAATAATTTGTGCATCAAGTGCAAGTGCGCGGTGTACTTCTTCTTCATTACTTACTTCGGTTAATACCGACATATTAAGTGAATCGGCAACGGCATGCAGAGCTTTATAGCTTTCGTCATCTAGTACTGAAAGCATTAATAATATAGCGTCACCGCCATAAATACGTGCCATGTACACTTGATACTCATCTATAAAAAAGTCTTTACAGATAAGCGGTTGTTCTACTTGGCTGCGCACAAATTCGAGGTAGTCAAAACTGCCTTGAAAATATTTAGCATCAGTTAACACACTCATACAGGTAGCGTATTTTTTATAAACCGAGGTGATTTCGGTTAAATCAAATGGCTCTCTAATTAAGCCTTTTGAAGGAGATGCTTTTTTACATTCTAAAATAAACTGTGTGCCAGGTGCTGCGAGTGCTTTGTAAAAATCACGGCTTGTAGGCACTGCATGCTGTTTAAAGCTTTTAAGCGGGCGTGCGGCTTTACGCTCAATTAGTTCTAATTTTTTATCAGCAACAATTTTGTCTAATACATTAGCCATTACTTACCTCAATAATTGCACTTAGTGTGTTCATGGCTTGCCCTGAACTTAATAATGTTTGTACTTGTTTTGCCCCTTCTTTTAACGTTTCTGCTTTACCTGTTAGGTATAGAAGGGCAGCTACGTTAACCACAATAGCAGCATTATGTGCATCTGTGCCTTTGCCTTGCAAGATGGCGAGGCTAGCATTTGCGTTGTATTGTGGGCCTTCACCAGCGAGTTGTTCAAGTGAATAGTTTGCAAGGTCGAAGTCGCTTGGGTTTAGTGTGTACTGCGTAATCTCGCCATTATTTAGCTCAACTACCGTTGTTGGGCCGTGTAGGGCTATTTCGTCAGTGCCCGAGCCGTGAACAATCATAGCGCGCTTTGTGCCAAGGGTTTTAAGTGTTTGTGCCATTGGCATACACAACGCTTCGTTATACACACCTAACAATTGCACTTCAGGTGCTGCAGGGTTAGCAAGCGGACCTAAAATATTAAAAATAGTGCGTGTTTTAAGCGATGTTCGTACGCCCATCGCATGACGTACGCCACTGTGATAGTGCGGTGCAAACAAAAAGGTAAAATTGGTTTGCTCAAGACATTTTGCTGCTTGCTCTGGGCTCATATCTATATTAATGCCCAGGGCTTTGAGTAAATCGGCTGAGCCTGAATTACTCGATACACTGCGATTACCATGTTTTACCATGTTAATACCGGCAGCAGCGGCAACAATTGCAGCCGTTGTACTTATATTAATTGTGTTTGAACCATCGCCACCAGTGCCACAGCTATCGGCAAGTTGCGTACTGCTGGTAATAAAAGCAACGGCGTTTTCGCGCATTGAAGCTGCAGCGCCTGCAATCTCGTCGCTTACTTCGCCTTTAATTTTAAGGCTTATAAGTAGGGCGGTTAGTTCAATTTCACTCATATTACCTTGCATTATTTCATCAAAAAGCGCTTTGGCGTCTGCGTAGCTTAATGATTGCCCAGTAATTAGTTGCTCAATCGCGTGTTGAACATTTATGGGTTGTTCTGGTTGTGTACTCATAATGTCCTCTTTTATTTAGCGCGTGTTAAGTAAGCGACACTTTGCTGGAGTAGCATTGCGCCGTTTGGCGTTAGTATTGATTCTGGATGAAACTGGTAACCCAATGCGTTGTCACCATGATGATAAATAGCCATAGGGATATCTTCGTACTGGGCAATAACCTCAATATTATCAGGCACCTTTGTTGCCATTAATGAATGGTAACGTGCTACAGGCATTGTATTGCCCATACCATCAAATACAGGATGCTCGCCTAAATTAATAATTGAAGACTTACCATGTACGGTTTCACCAGCATGACCGATTACTCCACCGTAACTTTGTGTTAATGCTTGTTGGCCTAAACAAATGCCTAGCATTGGGAAGTGACCTTTAGAGAGCTCAATAAGCTCCATTAAACAGCCTGCATCGCTTGGTGTTCCAGGACCCGGCGAAAGTACTAATAGTACTTGGCCTTGCTCTTGGCGCATTTTGTTAAAGATAACCTCAGCGCTAATGTTGTTTCTGTAAACAACCAGTTCGCAGCCAAGCATCGTAAGCTCATCAACAAGGTTATATGTAAATGAGTCAACGTTATCTAAAAAATAGATTTTAATAGGATTCGCTTTACTCATTTTATACCGCCTTATACGTAGATTTTATGGCGGTGATAACCGCTTGTGCTTTAGCGCGAGTTTCGTTTGCTTCTGAAATAGGATCTGAGTCAAACACCACACCGGCACCTGCTTGCACATACGCTTTGTTATTTTTAACAAAAGCTGAGCGAATAACAATACAGCTATCCATTGCGCCATCACCGGTTAAGTAACCTACTGCGCCACCATAGCTGCCACGGCGCTTACCTTCAGTTTGACGAACAAGCTCAGCAGCACGAACCTTTGGTGCACCAACAAGCGTGCCCATGTTCATACAAGCTTGGTAAGCATGCAGTGCATCAAGCTCGGGTTTTAGTGTGCCAACAACGCGTGATACTAAATGCATTACCTGTGAATAACGGTCTACTTTTAATAGCTCTTTGGCAAAACGAGTACCTGCAACACTAATACGTGCTACGTCGTTACGGGCTAAATCGACAAGCATTAAATGCTCGGCGCGCTCTTTTTGATCGTTTCTAAGTTCAAGTTCAATGCGGCTGTCTAGGTCTGGGTTTATTTGCCCATTAGCAAATTTGCCACGTGGGCGAGTGCCAGCAATTGGGTATACTTCAACTTGCTGAGATTGCACTGTGTATTTAAGTGCTGATTCAGGCGATGCGCCAAATAAAGCAAAGTCTTCATCGCGCATATAAAACATATACGGACTTGGGTTTTGCTTTTTAAGCTGGCTATAAGCGTGCAGAGGATCAGGACAAGGTAGTGAAAATGTACGCGATGGCACTACCTGAAAAATATCACCGTCTACAATATTCTTTTTAAGCTTAATTACTTGCTCGCAGTATGTGTCATCGTCTATATCAACGCTTACCTCACATTGTCCACTTTGCATATCCGCACTAAATTCTGAAGCGTTATCGCACAGCGTATTTAAGCGCTCTAGCTCTTTACCTACTTCAAAGCAGTTAGCGTGTACGTCTGGGCCGTTAAATACATTACCAATGAGTTCGGTTGTTTGTTTTTGATGATCAATAACAACTAAGGTTTCGGCTAAATAAAATACGTAATCTGGGCAGGTGTTTTCGCCATCAGGTACATCACTTAACTGCTCAAAGTTTGCTACCATATCGTAGGCAAATACACCGCCTAAAAATAACGAAAATGGATTGTTAGTTGTGCTTTTAATACTGTTAATACAAGTTCTCAGAGCGCTAAATGCGTTATCTGCAATTAGTTTACTCGCTTCGTCAGTATCGAAGCTAGTGTCTAAATAACACAGGGTAAGTGTTGCGCCGTCTAAAGTGGCATCACAGCTTTTAACATTTGCCTGCAAGTAGCTAAGTAGCTGTTGCCCATTATTAGATTGAGTAGTAATAGTGACTGCTTTACCTTGGCATACAATGCGCAATGCACAGTCGACTAAAATTAAACTTTTTACACTGTCTTTAGAATCAATCTCAGCCGATTCAAGCAGTAGTGAGTTAGGCTTATCAAGTGCCGCGTATAATGCAAGAGGACTACTAATATAGTCGCGTACTTGCGTAATGCTTGTTACTTCGCCTGGTGTGGTAGTTATATGACTAAAAATCAAACCTCATTCCCTCAAAAAATTAAACCCCGCAATGCTGTGCAATGCGGGGCTTGAATAACGATATCTAAATTACAAACAGATCATTACCGTCCCGCTATATCAAGCGCCACCACCAACGATGTGTAAGAGTAAGACCGTTATTCATGTTTTTCTGCCTCAATATTTATTAAATATTTATAATATAAAACGTTTCGTAAAATTTAGTTATAAAAAAACCCGCATAGTTGCGGGTTTTGAATTTTTGCTAGACACGACAATTCATCACCCGACAATTACGAGTGCCACCACCAAATAGTGTTTAAGTTTGAATTGATCATTATTGTTAATTCTAATGTGTCTGAAAGTGGCTACAGTAAAACGTATCTTATGCTTTTGTGTCAAGTGTTTATTTAAAACAATTTAGTCAAAAAAGTTGTTATACTTACATAAACACCAGTAACCCTTAATTTTAAGCAGTTTTCTTTTGATAAAATACGATTTACATAGCCATACCACACATTCAGACGGGCGTTTAACGGTTGAAGAATTATTGCATCGCGCTGTTGATAAAAATATTGATGTGTTTGCTATTACCGATCATGACACTGTGGCGGCTATTAAGCCTGCGCAGCAATTTATTAAAACCGAAAACTTACCGCTTTCATTAATAACGGGTACCGAAGTGTCTACTAAATGGGAAAGCTTCGAAATTCATATTGTAGGTTTAAATATTGATATTAATAATATTGACCTTACCTCTTTATTATCAGCTCAGCAGCAAAAGCGAGAAGAGCGTGCACTAGAGATTGGTGTTCGCCTTACAAAAAATGGCTTTGATGGCATTTACGAGCAAGCTAAAGAGCTGGCAAAAGACGCGCAAATAACGCGTGCACATTTTGCACGCGCCCTTATTGAGCGCGGTATTGCTAAAAATTTCCCGGGTGTTTTTAAAAAGTACTTAGGGCGTGGCAAAACAGGCTACGTACCAAGTTGCTGGTGCACCATGCAAACCGCTATTGAGGCCATACATGCCGCTGGTGGTGTTGCTGTACTAGCGCATCCAAGTAGCTATCAAATGTCAAACAAGTGGCTACGCAAATTATTAGTAGAATTTAAAAGTGTAGGAGGGGACGCAATGGAAGTTGCACAACCTCAACAGGCGCCAAGCGAACGTCAATTTTTAGGTGAACTCAGCCGTGAGTACGAACTACTTTGCTCGCAAGGGTCTGATTTTCATTTTCCGACAAGCTATTTAGAGCTTGGCAAAAATTTATACCTACCAAAAGATTGCCAAGGTGTTTGGCAAGCTTGGGAAGGAGAAGAAGGGGCATTAACATGAGTCAATTATTTCATATTCATCCTGATAACCCGCAACCGAGACTAATTAGTCAAGCCGTTGATATTATTAAACAAGGCGGGGTTGTTGTTTACCCAACAGATTCGGGCTACGCCATCGGTTGTAACATTGGTAATAAGCAAGCCAAAGAGCGCATAGAGCGTATTCGTGGTATTGAAAAAAACGATAATTTTACGCTAGTTTGTCGTGATTTATCGGAGTTATCTACTTATGCACGCGTAGATAACCAGCTATTTAGACTCATTAAAAATAATACGCCAGGGCCTTATACCTTTATTTTTAAAGGCACAAAAGAAGTCCCTAAACGTTTATTAAACGACAAGAAAAAAACCATTGGCATGCGTGTAATTGAGCACCCAATAGCCTGTGCGTTACTTGCCGAACTTGGTGAGCCGTTAATGTCGTGTTCTTTAATTTTACCAGGTCAGCAGTTTACAGAATCAGATCCTGATGAAATATTAGAGCGATTAGATAAACACGTCGATTTAATTATTCACGGTGGCCACTTAGCCGAGCAAGCAACCACGGTAATCGATTTGTCAGAAGATGAAGTTAAAATACTACGTGTTGGCTGTGGTGATACAAGCCCATTTGAGTAATAACAAGTGAGCGAAAGTACTGCTGATACAAAAAGTAATGAAAAGCCAGTGCAGCAAAAGTTGCCACTGGCTTTTTTGCATGGTAAAGCGGTTGTAGATAAACCAGAAGACTTATATATTCCGCCCGATGCGCTCGAAATAATATTAGAAACCTTTGAAGGCCCTCTCGATTTACTGCTTTATTTAATTAAAAAGCATAAGCTTGATGTGCTCGATCTTTCTATTTTTAGTATTACAGAGCAGTATGTAAGTTACGTTGAAATGATGACCGAGTTTCAACTCGAACTTGCCGGCGAATATTTAGTAATGGCTGCGTTACTTGCACAAATTAAGTCGCGTTTATTACTCCCTGTTCACGAAGAGCTTGAAGAGGAAGAAGATCCTCGCGCTGAGCTTATTAAACGCCTGCAAGAATATGAGTTATTTAAAAAAGCCGCCGAAAACCTCGATGATATCCCCCGTGTTGGGCGTGATATTTTTATAGCGCATGCCGCTATGCCAATAAATGAAGACACAAGTCAAAACCTCCCTGATATTGAACTTAAAGACTTAATGCTGGCGTTGAGTGATGTTATGGCGCGAGCAAAAACGTTTGAACATCATCAAATTACTGCCGAAGTACTCTCAACCCGAGAGAGAATGAGCCAAATATTACAACAGCTATCGAAAGCAAATTCAGCAGTGGTTTTTAATGCGCTTTTTACGCCTGATGAAGGGCGTAGTGGTGTGGTGGTTAGTTTTATAGCCATGCTTGAGCTCATTAAAGAAGGACTTGTTACTTGTTTGCAAGTAAGCCCAGAGAGCTTAATTTATGTCAGCTTGAGCGAGCAATCCACCCTATAAACTTATCTGTTTAATCCTCAACTTCTAAAACTGACTTTAATTATCAAAGTTCTGTGCTTATACGCACGTAAAGTGTTTGTAAATGTTATTTTCATTTACGGCTATGCACTATATTGTAACGTCATAGCATTATAGGACGTTACACATGTTTAAAAATACACCTTCATCTTACGGACTTGTCGCCATTATTTTACATTGGCTCATGGCGTTGACTATTTTTGGCCTGTTTGGTTTAGGTTTATATATGGTTGAGCTTACTTATTACGATAGCTGGTATAAAGGCTCGCTCGATTTACATAAAAGCATTGGTATTACGCTTGTGGCCGTATTTTTATTTAGAATTTTATGGCGTGCTTTATCTACACAACCTAAACCCTTAGGTGAAAGTAAAGGTATGAACCAATTAGCACACACCGCGCATATTGTTATGTATATTATTTTGGCCGTTATTGTTGTTGCTGGGTATTTAATATCAACCGCAGACGGACGTCCAATAGAAGTGTTTACCTTATTTAACGTATCAGCGCTTGATTTTGCTTTTGATGACCAAGCCGATATTGCAGGAAAAGTACATTATTACGGCGCGTGCACATTAATAGGGTTTGCAGTATTGCATGCACTAGGGGCGTTAAAACATCACTTTATCGATAAAGATAAAACCTTAATCAGAATGATCAAACCATTAAAGGATGATTAAAATGAAAAAATTATTAGTAAGCACAGCCGTTTCGGCTGCAATGATGTTATCGGCAACAGCCGCTAATGCAGCTGATTATGTAATTGATACAAAAGGCGGGCACGCATCTGTTAACTTTAAAATTAAACACTTAGGTTACAGCTGGTTATATGGTCGTTTTAATACTTTTGACGGCACATTTAGTTATGATGCTAAAAACCCTGATGCATCAAAAATTATGGTAAATATTGACACCACAAGCCTTGATTCTAACCATGCAGAGCGCGATAAGCACTTACACGGTAAAGATTTTTTAAATGTGGATAAATACCCAAAAGCGACATTTAAAAGCACCAGCATTAAATTTGATGAAAATGGTGAAGAGGCCGACGTAACCGGCGAATTTACGCTGCATGGCGTAACTAAAACTATTACCTTTGAAATAGATAAAGTGGGCGAAGGTAAAGATCCGTGGGGTGGATACCGCGTAGGTTTTGAAGGCGAAACCAGCCTTAAACTTACAGATTATGGTATTGATTACAACTTAGGGCCTGCATCTACTCATGTTGATATTATTTTATCAATAGAAGGCGTTCGTCAGTAATACCATTATTAAATATAAAAACGCCACTTACTGTGGCGTTTTTTTGTTTGCCCAGCGAAGCTGGCAAACCCGATAGGCTGAAAGATGCCTTATCACCCTGACTAAGGGGAAGATAATCTGAATGGCAAGGGCGTCACTGGCCAACGGTGGGGTCTGAAGGAAGCCA
>NZ_JASDCB010000028.1:0-53264 GCF_030408135.1 Pseudoalteromonas sp. APC 3691
TTCTGCTTGCTGAGAAGCTATTTATCGACTTGCAGAAAACAATATGTATCTGCAAGCCTAGCCCTTGAGTTATTATTCAAAAATCAGCTGCCTGATGTATTCATTTCAGATGAGGCTGAATAGTTACAATAATTTTAGCTTTTACAGCCATTGGTTTATTGGTGCTAACAAGTAGTGTGTTTTTTTATTGGTCATTAAACAAAATTAGCGTTAACAATACCCGAACCGAAAAATTAGCAGTTCCGGTACAACAGTTCAGTAAAGATTTAAGGCTATCATTACTGTCTATTACCAAATTTAATGCCTTAGCTTACAGCCAAGCAAACCTTGATTTACTTCAACAAAATAAAAAACAGGCGCAAGCTGAGCAACAACAATTTAGCGATATGCTCAATTCGTTAAGCACTCAACTAAATCAACAAATAACAATGCAAAATTTACTCGCCAGTACCAACGAAGGCTTTGAGCAACTGACTAAAGTAAGTGTCGCAATGTTTAGTGCTAAAGAGAGTAAGTTTGTAGCGCAAAATTCCACCATAGAATTATCAGCAACGTTTAACGAGCAACTTTACAATTTAAGTTCTAACTTACTTGATATAGAACTTTTAGAAGTGCCTGCAAAACAGCAGGCGCTACTTAATGCTATGTTTGGAACAGCGACCCGTATAGATGATTTATTGTTTAACTTAAGCAATAATATAAAAAGCATTACTCAAACTACAAGTATCAATGATTTAAATAGCCATCAGCAAGATACCCTATTTCTACTAGATAACATCCAACCTAATTTCACCTATTTAGAGCAACAAGCGCTACCCTTTAATAATGCGTTTAATGCTAAAAATTTAACGACTAAGTTTAATCAATTAAGAGAGTTACTTAACAACGATACAGGAATTTATGCCCAACAAAATAAAGTACTCAAAAGTACTATTGCTGCGGCTCAAAATTTTGAACACTTTCAACAGCAATTTATAACAACAGAAGATCAGCTTATTGAACTTAATAAATTGGCTGATGAGCGCTTTAATGCCTTACAAACTAATGCAAAGGCCGCCATAAATACAGGGATTAGTTCTGTAGTAATTATTACGATTGTTTTAATTATATTGATTATCGCTATCTCTATTTTTACAACTCGCGCAATGCTAAAACCGCTTAAAAAAGTAAACCGCGATTTAGCCCGAATCGCCTCAGGTGATTTATCAAAGCGAAGCCACCCACGTAGTAAGGATGAATTTGGTACTTTGCTAAATAACATAAATAAACTCAGTGAAGACCTTACTAACCTAATTGGTGCAATTAGTAGCGACGCCCACGAACTAGACAGCAGCGCTATTAAAACCAGTGAAAAAGGTCAGCAAATGACGGTTGTTGCACAACAGCAGTTAGAGCGAAGCGCGCAGGCAACATCGCTTGCACACAATATGCTAATCAACTCACAAGCGGTTTATGAACAAGCAGATAAAACATCAAGTGAAATAACAAACGCATCGCAATTTGCAAATGATGTAAACGAGATTGCTAATCAAAATAGTCTAAGTATAGAAACTTTATTGCAGCGTCTTGATAAAGCAGTAGGCAGCACAGAAGAACTCGCACAGTACACTCAGCTTATTGAAGCCATTGTTGAAACAATTAGTAGCATTGCCGAGCAGACTAACTTACTTGCACTTAATGCTGCAATTGAAGCAGCGCGAGCGGGTGAAAACGGACGCGGGTTTGCTGTAGTTGCTGATGAGGTTCGATCATTAGCTGCACGTACACAAACCTCGACTAGCGAAATAAACACCATGATCCAAACATTGCAACAACACACTAAAACAACTCAAGAACACATTACTGATGGCCAACACCAAGCCAAGCAATGTGTTAAAAACAGCACTGAACTAAATAAAGCCGTAGAGCGTATTAAAAGCACATTGTTGTCTGTTAATCAGATGAGTGAGCAAATTGCTCATGCATCACATGAGCAATTGACTAACAGTGGCGACATTCAACAAATAATGGCAAAGGTGACAGAGCAAGCAACCTTGAATGCCCAAAACGCGACAACCCTAGCAAGCGAAAGTGAAGACGTAAACCAACTTGCACACTCTTTAACGAGTGCCGTAGAGCGCTTTAAGTTTTAAGTGCAAGTAATGACTTGCCTTGCATGAAATGGGTATAATACTTTAACTCTTTTGCTTAATAGCGGCCCACAATGAAATATAAAGATCTACGTGATTTTATCGATTTGCTTGAAAAAAAAGGCGAACTTAAACGTATCACCCAAGAAATCGACCCGTATCTTGAAATGACCGAAATATCTGATCGCACATTGCGTGCAAAAGGCCCTGCGTTATTATTTGAAAACCCAAAAGGCTACGATATGCCGGTGCTTACCAACTTATTTGGTACACCAAAACGCGTAGCAATGGGCATGGGCCAAACAGATGTTAGCGAGCTTCGCGAAGTGGGCAAGCTACTCGCTTTTTTAAAAGAACCTGATCCACCAAAGGGTATTAAAGAAGCTCTAGGCGCTATACCTATTTTTAAGCAAGTGCTTAATATGCCTGCAAAAGAAGTTAAAAAAGCGCCTTGCCAACAAGTAGTTTTAGAAGGTGATGATGTAGATTTAACTAAATTACCTATTCAACATTGCTGGCCAGGTGATGCAGCACCATTAATTACTTGGGGCCTTACAGTTACCAAAGGGCCTTATAAAAAGCGCCAAAATTTAGGTATTTATCGCCAGCAATTATTAGGCAAAAATAAAATAATTATGCGCTGGTTGTCACATCGTGGTGGCGCGCTTGATTTTCAAGAATGGTGTAAAGAAAACCCAGGGCAACCCTACCCTGTATCGGTAGCATTAGGTGCCGATCCTGCCACTATATTAGGTGCTGTAACGCCTGTACCTGACACTCTAAGCGAATATGCATTCGCTGGCTTATTACGTGGCAGCAGAACCGAAGTTGTAAAATCTATTTCAAATGACCTACAAGTCCCTGCCAGTGCAGAAATAGTACTTGAAGGTTACATAATGCCTGGTGAAATGGCGCCAGAAGGCCCTTATGGTGACCATACCGGTTACTATAATGAAGTAGATGACTTTCCAGTAATGACGGTCACTCATTTAACGCATCGTAAAGATCCTATTTATCACAGCACATTTACCGGCCGTCCGCCTGATGAGCCTGCTATTTTAGGTGTGGCACTTAATGAAGTGTTTGTACCGATACTACAAAAGCAATTCCCTGAAATTGTCGACTTTTACCTTCCGCCTGAAGGGTGCTCATATCGTATGGCGATTGTAACAATGAAAAAACAATATCCAGGCCATGCTAAGCGCGTGATGATGGGAGTTTGGTCGTTCTTACGTCAGTTTATGTACACCAAATTTGTAATCGTCTGCGATGACGATGTTAACGCCCGCGATTGGGAAGATGTTATTTGGGCTATAACAACCCGAATGGATCCAGCGCGTGATACAACATTAATAGAGAACACACCTATTGATTATCTCGATTTTGCATCGCCAGTCTCAGGTCTTGGTTCAAAAATGGGAATGGATGCTACCAATAAATGGCCTGGCGAAACCACCCGCGAATGGGGCGAGCCTATTGTTATGGATAAAGACACCAAAGACCGTGTAGATGATATTTGGGAAAGCCTTAATATTGTTTAAGTGTTTATATGTAAGTACATATCAGGCTATAAAATAACCCTGCAGATATGCTAGAATCGAGCTATTCGATTGCGTATCTGCTGTTACAAGCGCTGCTAAAAGGTAAAAAATGCAAACATTAAAAGCTGAAGTTGTAGCTATCAGCCCACTTACAGAATTTGTTCATAAAGTAATTTTAAAGCCACAACAACCGGTGACCTTTGAAGCTGGCCAATACATGCAACTCGTATTAGGCGAAAAAGACAAACGTGCTTTTTCTATAGCTAGTCGCCCTTCACAGTGCGATGCAATAGAACTGCATATTGGCGCCTCAGGTGCCGATTCGTATGCAATGCAATCGTTAGAGCATTTACGAAACGCCCATACCACAGGGCAGTTAGTAGACATTGAAGCTGGCTTGGGTATTTCACAGTTGCGCCTGCAATGTGAGCGCCCTATTATTTTACTCGCCGGTGGTACTGGTTTTTCATACGCAAAATCAATGGCTGATCATTTAGCTGAAATAAAATGCGACCGTCCTGTGTTGTTTTACTGGGGCGTAAAAGAAGAATCTGCTTTATACGCACACACAGAAATGCAAGCATGGGCAGATAGCCATGAGAACTTTAAGTTTATTCCTGTAGTAGAAAATCCATCTGCTAATTGGCAAGGACACACTGGCTATGTACACAAAGCAGTAATGCAAGATATTGTGTCACTAGAACCATACGATATTTATATGGCAGGTCGTTTTGACATGATAGGTATTGTCCGTGATGACTTTATTATTCATGGTGCAATTCGTGAAAACATGTACGCAGATGCATTCGCATTTATCAAATAATTGAAATTTACTTTCAGTTATGAATAAAGGCACCTAATCGGTGCCTTTATTTTTATAGCAACAAATATTTAATAGTTAAAACCTATCAACTCCATCAATATAAACAATTTCCTAAATCCCTATCTATAAACCATACTTTGTATAGAACATCAGCGGGAGAGACCCAAATGCTAAATACAAAAGTAAAAGATTTTATGCAACGCAAGTTGCCAAATATCACACCAGATACAGAAATGACGACAGCCATAGCAGAACTACAAAAATTTAAACTACTTGGCGCACCAGTATTTGATAAAGATAAATGCTTAGTTGGATTTATATCAGAGCAAGAGCTGTTAAAACCACTTACGCAAAGCAGTTATTTTTGTGATGGGATGGTTAAAGTATCGCAGCTTATGCAAACAGAGGTAGTGACCGTCAGCGGCGATACCAACATTATTGAGCTTGCACAGCAGATGCAGCCTGGTAAACCAAAAAACTACCCTGTTGTAGAGGGCATTAAAGTAATCGGTATGATCAGCCGAGCAGATGTACTTAAAGCACTTTACGATAATTACATAAGCTGCCAAACACACTAAATTGCAGATACAAAAATGCCGCTTATATAAAGCGGCATTTTTAATGCTCTTACATTAACGTGCGCTAACGAGTGATAAAAGTTCTTTTTTATCGCCATCGCTTAAAAATGCTATTTCTAACGCATTTTTTTGGGCTTTTTCCATATCAGCTTGAGATAAGCCTGCTTTAGGTGCAGCAACGGTATATTCATACTCAATTTCAATACCTTCAACCGCAGGATCATCAGTATTAATACACGCTAAAATACCATGATCTAAAAACTGTTTAAGTGGGTGCTTAGTTAAATCGTTTACTGTACTGGTTTGAATATTACTTGTTAAGCATGACTCAATACCAATACGGTTATCGCGTAAATAATCCATTAGTTTTGGATCTTCAATTGCTTTAACGCCATGCCCTATTCTGCTCGCACCCAACTCATTAATTGCTTGACAAATACTTGGAGCGCCAAGTGCTTCTCCAGCATGGACAGTCGAAGCTAAATACGCATTTCGTACTTGTTTAAAGTGCTCTACAAACAACTCACCCGGGAAGCCAATTTCGTCACCGGCTAAATCAACAGCGACTAAATCATTTTTAAATGCGAGTAATGCATCAAGCTCTTTTTGACACGTTTTTACGCCATAAGTACGCGATAAAATACCAATCAAGTTAGCTTTTATATTTGCGCCCTTTGTTGCTGATTTAATACCATCAACAACGGCCTCTACAACGCCTTCTGGGTGTAAACCTTGGCTTTGTGCCATGTAGTAAGGGCTAAATCGAAGCTCCACATAATCAAGACCTTGTGCTTGTGCATCTTCAATGTTTTCAATTGCGATACGTCTACACGCATCGTAGTCGCCAAGCACAGTAACTCCCCAATCTAACTTTTGTAAAAAAGCCATGAGGTTTGGTTCAGGATCAATAACTTGAACATGAGGGATTAATGCTTCAACGTTATCTGCAGGTAGCTCTATATTAAACTGACGACCAAGTTCTAATATGGTTTGCGCACGTACATTACCATCTAAATGACGGTGAATATCTAGCAAAGGTAATTTTCTATTGATCATAATAGCAACCCAGTTTAGTTAAATTTGCGCGCATGATACGCAGATACAGTTATTTTTCAATTCTATATGATTTGCGGTAAGTTTTAGCGGTCATATGTCTGCTTTTTGTGCAAAAAAATGATATAGCCTATTTTCCTGATAAGTGATGCCAAAGAGTTTTAAAAAGCGTATCTGCATCAATAGGTTTGGTAATATAGCCATTCATTCCACAGGCTAGTGCCTTTTTAACGTCATCGTCATGGGCGTTCGCCGATAGCCCTATTATGGGTAAATCAATTAACTCTAAATCACGACGAATTACTTTTGTTGCTTTGAGTCCATCCATTTTTGGCATTTGAATATCCATAAGCACAATGTCGTAGCTATTTTCGGCTAGCTTTTCTATGGCTTCAAAACCATCGTTAGCAATGTCGGCAATACAGCCTTTCGTTTTTAAAATAGCATTAGCAACATGCTGATTAAGTGGATTATCTTCTACTAAAAGTAATTTATAGCCTGTAAATGATAATGTACTTACGTCTATTGCGTTGTATTGCTGCTGAATTTGCTCTGCCTTTGGTAAAGGCGATATTAGCGGCAAACTAAATGTAAATGTAGAGCCTTTACCTTCATAACTAACTAAATCAATTGCACCACCCATTAACTCAACCAGCTTTTTGCAAATACTTAATCCTAAGCCTGTACCACCATATTGGCGTGAGGTTGAGCTATCAGCTTGTGCAAACGGTTTAAACAATTGTTTCTGTGCTTCGCTACTAATACCAATACCCGTATCGTTAATACTAAAATAAGTCATTTTTTTCGATTGCCAAATTTTCAGAGTGATTTCACCTTCCCCTGTAAATTTAACCGCATTATTGAGCAGATTCAGCAGCACTTGTTTTAAGCGAATTGGATCGGTATTAATGACCAAATTTGATGTTTTATCAAAATCGAGACTTAACTTTATTGATTTAATGTCAGCCTCAAACTGAAGTAAATTAAGCATTTCATCCGCTAAACTCGCTACATTAATAGGCTCTTGTATTAAGTCTAGCTTGCCTGCTTCCATTTTTGAAAAGTCGAGCACATCGTTTAATACCCTCAGTAAAACACCAAGTGCCCCATCTGCTTGCTCTATGTAACTTCTAGCTTGTTGCCAATCGTTTTGCTGGAGCGCTAAATAATGCAGCCCTTTTATACCGTTAATAGGGGTGCGGACTTCGTGGCTCATGTTTGCTAAAAACTGCCCCTTTATATGACTCGCTTCATCTGCTTTTTGTTTTTCTTTGCGTAGTGTATATGTTTGCTTGGCCACTTGTTCGCGAATTTGTATGTTTGTACCAGTAACTGAAATCAAAAATGTAATCAGTAACCACACAAACAACATACCTACTATTTGTGCAAGCCAATATACTAACCAAGACGTTCTAACTATTGGCTCATATAACTCAACCTGCCACATACGTTTGCTAATCAACAATTGATATTCTTTAAACAGCGTTTGCGAGTTATCGGTATCGGCAATATAAATTGCCTGCTTTTTCCCTGGTATCGTTGTATCAAAAAAACTGACTGAAATTGAGTTGTTGTGATCAAATAATAGTGTTTGCGATAAGCGTTTCAGACTGACAATCGCTGCCACAAAACCTTGAAAATCATCTTCGGTAGACGACTCTCCAAAAACAGGATATAAAAAGAGTACACCGTCTTCAGCTGTATTTTGGACCAAGTTAATTGGCTCACTTAGTGCAAGTTCATTAAGCTCTTTCGCTTTGCTAAGCGCTGCACCTCTTACTTTACTAGAAGCTAAATCAAACCCTAAAACATCTTCATTACCTTTTAAGGGATATACGTACTTTACAGGAAAGTAATTACTACGCGTACCTGCTGGTTGCCAAGCTCCATCTAGTGACTTTTCTTTTATATATAGAGGTTTGCCTGTGGCTGTATTATCACGAGCTTCAAAATCTGCGAGTTTATTTGCTGGTATATAAGGTATCCATTCAAACGCTAGAATTTCTTGGCTGTAGCCCAACTGCTTTGAAGTAAATTGTTTGAAGTCTTTAAAATTCACGTCATCACTACTAGCAAAATATGCAGCTAGTAATCCTAAGTGAGCAGTAATACCGTCGAGCTTTTGGCTTATAGCGTTTTGTACAGCAAGTACTTTGGCTTCTTGCTTTTGAATATCTTTTTCTTTTTTAACACTGGCAGCACCATAAAAACTAACGCTGATTAGTATATAAATTAATAGTGAAGGTAAAATCACCAGCATACGATGGCGTACTTGCGTGTAGTTAAAAGCAGCCAATACTAATGGTGTAAATATAAGTACACCAATACTGTCACCAATCCACCATGCGATAAAATTATCAAAAATAGCATTGGTCGGAATCACATTATTTAATGCTAATAAGCTAGTTCCTACTCCTGCAGCAATAACGCAGCATATTGGCCCTGCGACTATTAAGCTTTGAACACTGTGTTTTAAAGAAGATAAATCTAGTGGAGCTTTTATAACATTTACTATAATTTGACGGCCAACCCAAGCCTGTAAAGCCGAGGCTAAAGTAACGCAAGTAGCTTGTAAAAAAACATTAAAGTGAAGAATATCGACTGCGTTATCAAGGTGAATTAAGTTAGTACAAAAAGCACCAATAATAAGGCCAACAAATGACTTACGTCCCCAAATTAAAAAGCTCGCTAAAGCAATTCCTGAGGGCGGCCAAGAGGCGACCGCATAGCCATCTACAGCAAGAAGTGAGTTACTAAAATACCCAGTAAAAAAATAAGCACAAGCCAAGCTAAGGGTTAATATTAAAAACTTTCTCAAAGCTTGTGCTCCTGAACTACAAAAAATGCTAAGTAGTTATAGTGTAGTCATTTATTGATATAAAACGAGCGCCTTTTCTGCCTGTGCACTATTTTTATAACTCAACACAGCTTGTTCAGAGAACTGTTTTTTATTTTCACTATTCAGTGCTTTATCAAAAATTCTAGCTGCTAAGTCATAATCACCCTTAGCATTAGCAAGGCAAGCTAGCGCAAGTAATAGTGAATTATTTGAATCATCCTTCTTAAGGCGTTCTTGAATGCTTATTTGCAACTTAGCTGCATCGGCTGCTGTTGCTTTACTTAATATATTTGCAAGCTCTAAGTGTTGCTCACTATGCTTAACCATCTTAATTAAGTCACTTTCAATAACAGCCAATTGACCTGCTTGCGCCATTTGCATTAAATATGCGGTGTGGGCATGAGCTTGCAGCTTTTTCGGTAGCTGTTTATATTTTTCACTCAGCTTGTCTGCATCTAACGCATTAAAATAAGCACTAAATAACTGCGTCCACTGTGCATCAGTAAGTGCTTTTTTGCGCAGTAAACGCGGCAAAAAGTCTTCCAGCGCACTAAAGTGTTGTTGCTGTACTAATACTTCTGCATAAAGTTTTAACTCAAGTGCGGTGGCTTTTTTAGCTTCTGCGCTAATACGCATTTGTGATTCAATCGCGCTACTATCGCCACTTGCCAACCATAGCTTTGCTACTTTTAATTGATGCTCTGGGCTTATTTCAAATAAACGCTCAAGTGCTTTATCTGTTTGATTATTAGCAAGCGCTGCTTTTGCAAGTAATGCTAAGCGAATATCTTCAAACTTATCTGGTACGCTATTACCCGATAAAGCCTGTTCTACGTGCTCGTAATCATCATTAATAGCACTCCACAGAGCCTGCTCAATAGCTACTTGTTTGCGCTCTTGGCTACGTGCAAAAAAGCCATGCTTAGTATTATGATAAATCGATAATAAATAACGAATTAACTTATATGTTAAATATAAAACAACAGCGGTAATGACTGCCATTATACAAAACGATACTATCGTGCCTTCTATCGTCGTATTGTTAAATGAAATAAGTACATAACCTTTTTCATCTAGAACAAATGGAGTAACCGCTAGTACAACAACAATAGCTACAATTAAAATAATTAGCCCTATCATTGCGCCCACTCCTTAACCTTTTGTGTACTGTTTAAGGTTACTTTTGGATTAAAGTTAAGCTGCTCTTTTTCAAGTTTAGACAACGCTTTAAGTACCGTTTTAGTTGTATCATCGTCTTGCTTAAAGTACTCACCAACTAAACGTTTTGCTTCACTTAAGGCGCTAAAGAAAATACTCGCCTGCTTACTCATAAGTGCATCTTGTGCCTGAGTTATATTAAGCTTGATTCGTTGATTTATTAAATGGCGCTCTTGATCCGTAAGTAATGGCTCAATGGAAACACCCTCGTGCTGACGAATAGTAATAAAGCTATCCACAATTTTATTCCAGCTATTACTCAAGTTTTGCTGCCAATCACTCACGTCACCACTTAAAGCATTTTCATCTATTGCAGCTGCTTCTTCTGGTAAATTAACTGCATTAAAAACTAAGTCGTCAATACTGCTTAGTACACTGTTTAGCTGTAAATAAATAGCCTCTGTTGCAATAGGTTTAAGGCTATCAAGTGTTTGTATATCTTGCATAATCGCTTGGCGAACTTCAACTGTTCCTGGGTGCTCACTAAGTAATCCATCTAAGCGCTTTAAAACAGCACTAGTGCCTTGGTAGTCTTTTTCAGCCCATAGTTTAAACTCAGCCATACGCTGTAAGCTGGTTACTTCTTGCGGGTTTAACGATGAGCCTTGTTGCTGCGCCTTTTGCAAAGCCGCTTTTAGTTCTTGCTGATTTTGAACTGCACTTTCATTTAGGGCTGCGGCAACTTTTTCTTCACTATTAAACAGCGCTTGTTGCAAATTAGATTGCGCCGATTTAAGTGCTTGCAGCTCCTGGGTGAGTAACTTATTTTGCTCGCTTAACTCATTAACGGCTAGGTTTTGCGCCTTACCAGCATTTAATTTTTGATAAAACTCGTAACCCACGCCTGAGGCCACAATTAACGAAATAAGAAGCGCAAGTACTGCAACCTTACTTATTTTTTGTTTACTTTTGTCTGCCGTACTTTTTGTAGCTGTAGGGTCTTGCTTAGTTGATTTAGCAGAGGTCGTGTTAGCTATTGTTGGTGTGGCTTTTTCTGCCGTTACTGGCTTTGACTGTTCGCTCATGTTGCTACCTTGCTGATTTATGCAGGTAAACATAGCATTATCGCTAGCCCCTGCTGCAATGTGTATATTAGCCGAACTTACCTGTTGCAGCTTTAAATAAGCGGCTATACGCTCGCTAGCAACATAAAATCGGCACTGTTGTAACCATTGTAGTTGGTGTGCAGTAAGGCTTTTAAATATAGCATCAACTGCTGCATTACTTGTTGTGACTATACCGTGTACATTCTGGCTTTTCCAGTGGTCTGTCCAGTTGGAGGTGATACTCTCTGTAGGCTCACGTTTGTACACAACACAATTATTTAAAAAAGCACCGCGCTCTTTGAGCGTTTTAGCTAACTCAGGACGGCCACCTTGGCCCTTAACTAATACTATATTACAGCCATCCACCTCGGCGAGTGATTTAAGCGCAAGTAACCCTTCTGAATCATACTGCTTTGGTACTGCTGCGCGCACACCAAATTGCTCATATATAACATCGGCTGTTTGTTGTCCAACCGCATAAAATTGCGCTTTGGTATTTATACCTGGTTTTAATTGCGAAAGTGCACTGACTGCATCTTGCGATATAAATATTATTTTATCTGCATTTAATAGTGGACTAAGCTCAGTGCTGGAGGGTGTTAAATGCGTTATTTTTAATACCGGAAATAAAGACGCCTGATAACCCGCTTGCTCAAGTTGCTGTGCAAGGGCTGCGCCTTTTCCTTCGGGCCGAGTTATCAGAATATGTGTCATTTATGCGTCTCTATAAACTTCAGCTAGTATTTTGTCTGCACCTTGAGCTAGTAATTTTTTAGCAAGCTCAATACCTAGTTTTTCTGCGTCATTTACATGGCCTGTTACTTCGTCACGTAAAATTTCGCTGCCATCAACAGCACCAACTAAACCACGTAAATGCACTTGTTCGCCATCAACCAATGCATAAGCACCAATAGGAACTTGGCAACCACCTTCTAAATAGCGATTCATCGAACGCTCTGCGTTTACGCGAATACGTGTTTGTGTATGCTCAAGTGGTGCAAGTAATGCTTTGGTTACTTCATCATCAATACGACATTCAATACCTACAGCGCCTTGACCATTTGCTGGTAATGACACTTCTGGCTCAATGTAGTCAGCAATACGCGACTCCATTTCTAAACGAATAAGCCCTGCAGCCGCTAAAATAATAGCATCATATTGGCCGTCATCTAATTTACCTAAACGCGTATTTACATTGCCGCGTAAATCACGAATATCTAAATCAGGGCGAAGTGCCTTAATTTGGCACTGGCGGCGTAGGCTCGAAGTACCAACAATAGAGCCTTGTGGTAGGGCACTTAAATTTGCAAAATTGTTTGATACAAACGCATCGCGTGGATCCTCACGCTCACAAATAGTATGCAGTGCTAGCCCTTGAGGAAACTCTACTGGCACATCTTTCATAGAATGTACGGCAATATCAGCACGGCCATCTAGCATGGCTTGCTCTAGTTCTTTAACAAATAAGCCTTTACCGCCAATTTTGGCCAATGGCGTATCTAAAATTATATCCCCTTGTGTCGACATTGGGACTAATTCTACGCGCACATCTGCATGAAAACGCTCAAGCTCTGCTTTTACAAATTCGGCCTGCCAAAGTGCTAGAGCGCTTTTGCGCGTTGCGATGCGTACTAATTTTGTTTTTTCTGTCATAGGGGTATCCAATTAATTACTGCGTTTAGCCAGTTTTAGTCAGCTAAAATTCTAAATTCTTTTTGGGCAATTAAATTACCTTGCTCATCAACTACATCAACACGCCAATGACCTGTTTGTGTGTTCATTATATTTTTTGTTGAGTACGTTCTGTAACGAGGCGAAGTAACATTAAGTGTAATTTCAGCCATCGTTTCACCTTCAAACGACCAAACATGCTTAACTTGCTGGCCTTGAAGGTTTTTAATCTCGCTAAAAAACGATAACCCTTCCTCAAACTGGCTTAACCTAATATCAGCAGCAAACACATTAGTAGGCTCACGCTTACTTACTTTACGAGTAAGTACCGCGCGACTAATTTTATCCGTGTCTATTTGCGCCCCCAATGCCACACTTGCCACATGTGCTGTAGAGGAAAAACCTTCAGTGCCACTCAATGCGCCATCATCACTTTCTAACTCTAAAAGTAAGTCACTTTGACTTGCAGGCTCAGTTACGTTTTGGGCTTCTGCGGTTTCTTCTTGCACATCATTATCAAGGTTTGAGTTTAACTCTGTATTAATACTTTCGCTTTGATCAGTAACAATATCGTTGTTAGCCAACAAAGCCGGGGGATTATTTACAAGGTCTACTTCGGCAGGTGTATTACTTGAAATGCTTAGTTGAGTCTCATTTTGCTCAGCTGACAACGGTTCAATCCGAGCTTGCATTACCTCTGCAGGCTCATTAGGGCTATTGTTTACTGATGATTGAGGCTCAACATCCATTACCTCATCGCTTGTTTGGTTTTCAGCGTTACTGCTGAAACTTAAGAATTGTTCCTGCTCATTTGGGTGCTCACCTTGATCTGCATTAACAGAGGTGGTTAAGCCATAAACAACTGCTGCAGAGGTCATTAATACCAACATAGCAATACTCACAATACGACGCCAATTCCACTCGTAGCTTACCGTTGGTACGCTCTGTTGTAATTCGCGTTTAACATTTGCTTTTATAACTATTTTTTGACTCATATTGACCTCAGCGGTTCCAAAATTAGCTTAAACGAGCAATTAACCATTGGCGAATAGCTTGCAATTCTTCTGCGCAAACTTGATGAGCCATTGGATATTCTTGCCAGCTTACATCCATGTTATGTGCTGTTAATACTTCAAACGCATTTCTACCCGCACTGTGCGGTACAACGTTATCTTGGCTACCATGAGCCATAAATACGTTTAAATCAGTATGTTTTGCTTCATCAGCAAATTTGTGTGGCACACACATATAAGTAGAGAGCGCCATAACACCCCCAAGCTTTTGCTCAAAGCGCGGCGCTAAATGCAAAGACACAACACCACCTTGAGAAAAACCAGCTAAAATTATTTTATTAGCAGGAATGCCATTAGCAATTTCTTTATTAATTAACTCTTCTACCTTTGCAGCAGAATCTCTTACGCCTTGTTCATCGGCACGCTTATCTAATTCTATAGACTTAATATCGTACCAAGAGCGCATTTCCATGCCACCATTTATGGTGACCGGTTGCACTGGCGCATGCGGAAAAATAAACCGTATACCAAGCTCGCTTGGTAAATTTAGCTGTGGGGCTACTGGCGCAAAACCATCCCCAGAGTCACCTAAACCATGTAACCAAATAACCGTTGCTTTGTGTTCACTTTGGGCTGCATATTCTACAAATTCTAAACTCATAGTGATGATTGCCACTTAACTTCTTGGCCTGCTTGGCGAGTTGAGGCTTCATTTATAAACGCCCAAAATTCAGCGCCAGAGCGGTTATCAATCCATAACCCATCACGCATTTCAAAATGATGTCCGTTAAACTTAGTCGCAACCCATACTTGATGAAGAGGTGCTTGCTTATTGATCACTATTTTACTTTTATCAGGAAAAATAATTTCTAAAATACCTTGTGCCGATTCATAATCTAAATCAGCTTCGCAATCATCAACCTGCTCTTCAATAGTGAACATAAGAGCTTCGGCTAATTGGTGATATTCGTGTTCAGTCATTGTTATTTCCTTTGCAGGCGAGCCGCCTAATATTGGGTACGTTTTAGCTTTGAATTAGCTTTAAAAATGTGCAGCTAGGGCCTGTTAACCTTTCAGGATTGAAATTTGTTCTATCTAGGGGCGATTTAATCGCGGCGCGAGATTTGTAACCTAGTGGACTAAGTTAAAACCGAGCAACAAAGAGTAAATCGTTCCTAGGACGAACCCAACGGGCAGCGCAAATTCAACCTCGAGAGATAAACAAGTCCTAGTGTAACAGGAATAAAATCATCCGCGAATAGCTGCATTTTTTAGATATTCTGTTACTCTGCGATTATAAAGCCAGCAACCGTATTAATCTAATGAAAGCGACACATACCTTACAATTAAAAAGACTATTAATAAGCACTGTACTGTTAAGCGCCTTAGCTGGCTGCGGACAAAGCGGTCCGTTATATTTACCAGAGCAACAAACAGAGCAAAAACAACCTCAAAATACAGCTAAACCAGCCACTACCGCTGAGCAAGCTAAAACATCGCAAAGTCAGGAGCAATAAATGGATTATTTTAACTACAAAAACAACCAATTATTTGCCGAAGACGTCAGCGTAGCAAGCATAGCGCAGCAATACGGCACGCCGTGTTATGTATACTCGCGTGCTACATTTGAGCGCCATTACTTAGCATTTGCTAACGCCACTAAAAATCATAAAAGCTTGGTATGTTACGCTGTAAAAGCAAACTCAAATATTGCCGTACTTAATATATTAGCGCGCTTAGGATCGGGTTTCGATATTGTATCTAAAGGTGAACTAGCGCGTGTAATTAAAGCGGGAGGCGATGCTTCTAAAGTGGTTTTTTCAGGCGTGGCTAAAACGTCTGACGAAATAGCTTACGCATTAAAACTGGGCATTAAATGTTTTAATGTAGAGTCGGCGTCTGAGCTTGAGCGTATTTCTGAAGTGGCTTGCGAGCTTAACCTAGAAGCGCCTATTTCTATTCGCGTAAACCCAGACATAGATGCAAAAACACATCCGTATATTTCTACCGGTTTAAAAGAAAATAAATTTGGTATTGATATTCAAACAGCAGTGAGTGTTTATCAACAAGCAGCGGCTTTACCTGGTTTAAAAGTAATTGGTGTCGATTGCCATATTGGCTCTCAATTAACGCAAGTTAGACCTTTTTTAGAAGCCCTTGATAAATTAATGGCGCTTATTGATGAGCTAAAAACTAACGGTATTGAGCTAACTCATTTAGATATTGGTGGCGGTTTAGGCGTGCCATATAATAATGAGCAACCACCACACCCAAGTGAATATGCAGCACAAGTTACCGAGCGCTTAGCTAACTACAAACACCTTGAACTTATTTTTGAACCAGGACGCGCCATTGCAGCTAATGCGGGTATTTTGGTTACTCAAGTTGAATTTATTAAACAAAACCAAGACAAATTTTTTGCCATTGTCGATGCGGGCATGAACGACATGCTTCGCCCTGCGCTTTATCAAGCGTGGCAAAAAATTATTCCGGTATCCGTTCGCGACGACGAAACACCTACTCACAACTTTGATATTGTGGGTCCCGTGTGTGAAACCGGCGACTTTTTAGGAAAAGACCGTGAACTAGCGCTTAAACAAGGCGATTTACTTGCACAACGAAGTGCGGGTGCATATGGCTTTACAATGAGCTCAAACTACAACTCGCGCCCGCGTGTTGCAGAAATAATGGTAGATGGTCAGCAGCATCACCTTATTCGTGAACGCGAAACTATTGAAAGCCTTTATCAAGGTGAGAAAGTTTTACCATAAACGTTTTTGTCTACTAGCTGCTCTGTGGCATGATTAGCACAGAGCAAAACCGAATTAGAGCGCTATGTTAGTTAATTTTTCCAAAATGCACGGCTTAGGTAACGACTTTGTTGTGATTGATAACATTACACAAAATGTTTTTTTGTCGCGAGACCAAATCAAAAAACTGGCAGATCGCCACTTTGGCATTGGCTTTGACCAATTGCTGATGGTTGAAGCACCATATTCACCTGATCTCGACTTTCATTATCGAATTTTTAATGCCGATGGTACCGAAGTAGAACAATGCGGTAACGGCGCACGCTGTTTTGCCCGCTTTGTACGCATGAAAGGCCTTACTAACAAGCACAAAATTAGTGTATCGACTAAGTCGGGCAACTTAACGCTCTACATAGAAAAAGACGGTCAAGTAACTGTTAACATGGGCCATCCTAATTTTGAGCCAAGTAAAATTCCGTTAAAAGCCAGCAAACGCGAGCTTACTTATATTATTAGAACGCAAGAACACACTGTATTTAGTGGCGCGGTATCTATGGGTAACCCGCATTGCGTGCTAGAGGTTGACGACGTAACCACCGCACAAGTTGATATATTGGGTCCATTACTTGAAAACCATGAACGCTTTCCCCAAAAAGCGAACATTGGCTTTATGCAGGTTGTATCGCAAGAACACATTAAGCTAAGAGTGTGGGAGCGCGGCGTTAACGAAACCTTAGCCTGTGGCACTGGTGCATGTGCAGCGATGGTGATTGGTCATATGCAAAATAAATTATCAACAACCGTTCAAGTAGATTTGCCGGGCGGTACTTTGCAAGTGCGCTGGAGTGGTGAAGGTCACCCGGTACGTATGACTGGTCCCGCAGAGCATGTTTTCGACGGACAAGTAGCACTATGAGCGAGCTAAGTACAGAGCAGGTTATTAATTACTTACAGCAACATCCTGACTTTTTAGTTCATCACCCTGAGCTACTCGCACAACTTGAGCTGCAACAGCAAGCTCAAGGTGCAACGTCACTAGTACATATTCAGCAACGTCAATTACGCGAGCACAACACGCTTTTAAAAAGCCAAATAGATGCTATGAGCAAGCATGCAACGCAAAACGAGCTCGTATATCGTTTGTTTAGCCAATGTCATCGCCAGCTTTGGAATCATGACGATTTTGACACTCTTGCAAATAATCTACGCAATATAATTTGCTCGAGTGAAGATGTTAACGACTGCAAATTAGTAAAATACAATCCCGAGTACGACGAGCTTATTGCGCATCGCCTTACCCATTCTGGGCATTATTTAGGGCGAATTAATAAACAAGAGCGCGAACAATTATTTAGTGAAGATACACAATCCGTCGCTATTTATTTAATTGGCGACACCAAGCACCCTATCGCTATTTTGGCGTTTGGTAGCAATAACGTAAACCATTTTGAGCCCGCGCAAGATAACCTGTTTGTGCTCGACTTAATAAACGCATTACACCTGCGGTTACAAAAACTAGCATGAGTGACGATGCGCCTAATATTACTGAGCTAAGTGACAACTGGCGTACACCCATAACGCTATTTAGCGATTATTTAAAGTTTGAAAAACAATATTCAGCGCACACAGTTAATCAATACGTAAGCCAACTTGGCTTTGCTGCCCTATATTTTAGCAAACTATGTGATGACTGGTTTGGCGTACAAGGCGAGCATATTCGCCGCTACAGTATGGCACTGCGATCAAAGCAATTAAGTGGCCGTACAATTAGCTTAAAGCTCAGTTGTATTCGCAGCTTGTATAAGTTTTTAAAAGCAAAAAATATTGCCGAGCAATCGCATTACCATAATCCGGCTATAGGTATAAAAGGCCCTAAGTTTGCAAAGCCCCTACCTAAAAATCTCGATGTAGATCAAATGGCACGCTTGCTCGAAATACCCGACGACGAACCTCTCGCAATTAGAGATAAAGCAATGATGGAGTTAATGTATTCATCAGGGCTGCGTATAAGCGAGTTAGTTGGCGCTAACATGCAAGATATTAGCGCTGCCAATGGTGAAATTTTAGTGCGTGGTAAAGGTAATAAAGAGCGATTAATTCCGGTGGGCAAAAAAGCGTTAGACGCATTAAAAAAATGGCTCACAATACGCCCTCAGTTTGCAAAGCCCGATGAAATAGCAGTATTTTTAAGTAGCCAAAAAAACCGTATTTCGATTCGCCAAGTGCGCCTACGCATGCAAGAGTGGGGAATAAAACAAGGCATTAGCTCGCAGGTTCATCCGCATAAGCTACGCCACTCGTTTGCGTCACATATTTTAGAATCATCTGGTGATTTACGCGCCGTGCAAGAGTTACTAGGGCACAGCAGTTTGTCGGCTACACAAGTGTATACACATTTAGATTTTCAACATTTAGCCAAAGTGTACGACAACACTCACCCTCGTGCAAAAAAACGAACTGATTAGGTAAATAAAAATGATCCGATTTAATCGTGCTATTAAGCCATTTTCTGTCATGAGCTTTGATTTAGACGACACGCTATACAACAATCACCCCATTATAAAAGCAGCGGTTAAAGCGCAGCAAGATTATTTAAACACGCTCCCTAGCTACTTAGCCCAAGGCCCCAAATACTGGCAACAATGCCGCAATGAGGCCGTATTAAAGTTACCTGAACTTGCTGATAACGTCACTAAATGGCGCCAACATACACTGCGCTTAGCCCTCTCTAAACTAGATTTGAACGAGCAAGAGGTAGAGCATCATGCCGATGCTGCCTATAACGCCTTTGCCAATGCGCGCAGTAAAATAGTGGTAACCGACGACGTACTAAAGCTGCTAGATAACTTAGCCCAGCACTTTACGCTGGTTGCTATAACTAATGGTAATGTTGAAATTGAACGCTTTAACTTACACGATAAATTTGAGCTTGTATTACAAGCCGGTATGCACGGTAAAGCAAAACCTCACAGCACCTTATTTGATAAAGCCGCCGAGCACTTAAACGTTGCTAAAAGTGAAATTTTACACATTGGCGATAGCCTAGATACCGACGTACAAGGCGCAAATAATGCCGGTTGCCAATCGGTATGGTTAAACGATCAAGGCGCCAATTATGCTTATAAAGGGCTGGCTGATATTGAAATAGCCAATATTCATGCCTTAACGCACTTTATTAAATAATACCAATTGCATTAAATAAGAGGTCACAATGAGCCACTATACCAAGCTAATTACCTTGCTATTAATTGGCTCACTTAGCCTTAACGCTTATTTATTGTGGCCGCAGCCCGCGCCAACCAAAGTACAAAAAACGCAAGGTGCTGAAAAAAGCATATCGCCTAAACAACAAAATACGCTATTAAATACGGCAAAGCAGCAGTTTAAAAAACACCAATTTGAAGCCGCACTTAGTAGCTATCAACAACTCAAAAACAGCAATCCAGAAATCGCAAAAAACCTTTATTCATCGTGGCTAGTGCAGCTTAAAACATGGCTAAATAGCAATTTATTACTCAGCGAATCATTTCTCAATGCGCTATTAAATAACAGCCCTTATAACGTAGAGTTACTTAATTTACAGGTTGAGTATTTAATAAATAGCGAGCAAACACAAAACGCCATTATTGCTTTATTTGAGCTTAATTCATTACTGCCTGCTGATCAGCAAAGTAATGTAAATACACGTTTAAATACGCTCACTCAAAACGAATTACACACATTAACTGAGCAACAAAATTGGCAAGCTATTATTGAGCAAACACAAATTTGGCTTGATTATAAAAGCGATAACGCGCAGTTTTTATATCCGCTTGCGTATGCCTACTATCAGCAAGGCGATTTAATTAGCGCACAAGCAACCCTTGATCGAATGCCAAACCAGCACAATCTAAAAAGCCAAGTGCAAACACTGCAAGCGATGATCAATAAAGCACAATCGCAAGACGACTTTGTTGCTTTAACGCCTTACGGCGCGCATTACTTAATAAACACCGAAATAAATAATAACCTATCAACCGAACTAATGATTGATACAGGCGCAAGCGTAACCTCACTACCTACAAATATTATTGAGCAAATTTCGCCACAGCCTTTATATTTAGGCGATGTAACGGTAAATACAGCGAATGGTCAAATTGTTGTAAAGCGTTATCAAATTGAATCGTTTAAAGTGGGCTCGCAAATTATTTACGGCTTTGAAGTGCTAAGCATTGAAAACACCCGTGGGCAAGGTTTGCTAGGAATGAACTTTTTATCGCGATTTAAATTCAATATAAATCAGCAAACAGATGAGCTAGAGTTGAGCGCTAAATAATTAAAAACCCAAAGGTAACACATGACACTAAATAACTATTTAAAAGCACTTGCTGAAAACCCAAAAAGCATTCAATTTACCGATACAATGGCCGTGATAGAAGCAAATTACGACTTTACTGCATGTGGCTTTAATAACCATGGATTACTTAGCGCTGCGAGTGAGAACAACGGCTCGTGTAAAATTTTTGCGTTTGCTAAATTAAACGATTTAAGTAAACAAAATACGTTGGATTGTTTTGGTAAGTTTTACCGAGAAGACGTGCTGCAAAACCCTAAAGGGGATGATCATATGAACATTCGCACGTTTATGTTAGCACCAGAGGCAACACCTTTTTTAGGTATTACCTTTGAAGGCGAGCCACTAAAAGCGAAATAGCCAGCAAAAATTAAAGTGCTTTTTCCATAAAATAACGCGTACCTGAGCGTGGGTAATTATTAAGTTGATACTTAACACTATAACCGCGCTTTTCGTAAAAAGGTTTTGCCTGAAAATCAAGTGTATCAAGCTGAGCAGTTGTTGCTTCTAGCTCAATAGCAGCTTGCTCAAGTGCCGTTAGCAGTTTATCTGCAAGCCCTTTCCCTCGTGCACTATCGCTACACCAAAGCCAACTAATCATCAGCCAATTTCCAAACACACACCCACTAATACCGGCAACAAGCTCGCCTTGCTCATCAGTAAATTTATAACCTAATGGCACTCTTTGCGCATCAAAATACTGGGCGTTAAATTCAACCATTTGTGCGCGAAGCGCTGAGTTTAACTCATCGGTATTATCTACTGTTAATTGATACATGTGCCGCCCTTAAAAAGCAGATACTAGCAAATTAGCTCAATCAATACAGATTATTTTTACCGTAAGGTACTTCAAGCATATTGCTGCTGGTTTTTTCTGGCTGGCCACACATTTCATCATAGGCGCTAGTATGTCGAAGCACCATTTCGGCGTAGGCTATTTTGTCAAAACGCTTTTGTACATGCAGTGGGCTGAGAGCTCTTAAAAACTCACCGCTGTCTTCTGTTACATAATATTCAACGTTATTAATCATTACCGATACTTGATAAAGCGCCATATCTAAAGAGTGAACAATAACTTTTTGTAGCGGCTCGTGCTTTTTTAACTGTGAAAATTTAATACCCATAATTTTTGCCTTAATTAAATTTAACATTATCGATACGCAGCTTTGCTATAATCGCGATCAAATTTTTATTAGCCGCTGGCATCACACGTTATGAGCACAAAAACCCGACTCGCTAAATATATTGCCCATGCAGGTATTTGTTCTCGTAAACAGGCATCGCGTTTAATTGATGAAGGTGTTGTGACTGTAAATAATCGCCCAGCAAATCATATTGATCACGTTGATGAGCAAGACACAATAATAGTTAACGGGCAAGAAATTGAAGGTGTAGCAGATTTAGTTTATTTTGCGTATCACAAGCCGGTAGGCATTGACTGCAAATTAAATATTGATGACCCTGCCAGCCTTATTCACTACTTGCCTACACTTACCCGTGTTTACCCTATTGGTCGATTAGATAAAGACTCTCGTGGTTTGCTTATTTTGACCAACGATGGGGGTTTTTGTAACCAACTAATACATCCAGACTTCCACCAGCCTAAACATTATTTAGTCACCGTACATAAGCCTTTAGACGATGCTTTTTGTAAAAAAATGGCAGCAGGCGTACCCGTTGATAAACACATAACCCTGCCTTGTGAGGTAAGTAAAATAGCCAGTAACCAGTTTAGTATTGTTTTAAAGCAGGGGCTAAACAGGCAAATACGTAAAATGGCGCATTACTGCGGATACAAAGTTATTGATTTATATAGAGCGCAATTTAGTGGCCTTGCACTAGAAAGTTTAAACCTCCCTGAAGGGCAGTATATCCGCATTAATAAAGCTGATATTTTAAAAGCCCACAGCTAACCTCCTGCCTATTAGGTTAAATAACATGCTAAAAAGTTAAAAAATAAACTTGCATTTATAGATTACAGGTGTAGTCTTTTAATTAAAGATTACATTTGTAGGCAATAGCATGATTGAGTTATCAAAAGCAGAGTTTGACGTGCTCGACGCACTTTGGATTAACTACCCCGCCACCGCGAGCCAAATAATTGAACGCTTAAGCGACGATAAGCAATGGCACGAAAAAACAATTAAAACCCTACTAGGTCGACTAGTAAAAAAAGGCGCACTTACATTTGAAAAAGAAGGTCGCCAATATATTTATATGCCGTGTATTGAGCGCGCCGACTACACCTTAAAAGAAAGCCAAAACTTTATTGAGCGCTTTTTTAGTGGGCGTATTGCGCCACTTGTAAGTGGTTTTGCTAAATCGGAGCAGCTTTCTCAGCAAGATATAAACGAGCTTAAAAAAGTTATAGATGACTGGGAAAAAAACCAAAAATAAGGGATTAACATGGTTATTCAAACTGGTTTTAATTGGTTGATTGAGCAGCAATTACTATTAAGCATTTGGTTTTGTGGATTTATTTTACTCGAGCGATTTGGTTTAAAAGCCCTTGGCTCACGGTTTGTATATAAATTAGCATGGCTATTACCTGCAGCATTGGTTATTGCTAATTTACCAAATGCGGTTAAACCACTGCAAAGTAGCAATATTAGCCATTATTTAATCACCCCTAACCAGCCCTTTGCACATGGAATGGGTATTAACTGGGCGCTCATGTATGTACTTATTACTGCAGGGTTATTAATAGCTAGCTTTATTACACATACCCGTTTTGTTAAAAATCTGCAGTTAACTGAGTTAACACAATTTGAAGGTACTCTTACCACTGGTGTTAAAACCTACACCAGTCAACATGTAGCCACACCAATGGTGGTCGGGATTTTAAACAGCAAACTGGTGTTACCGAGTAACTATAATACTCAGTTTGATAAAGCCACATTAGCGCTTATTTTAGAGCACGAAAACGTACACATTAAACGCAAAGACAACTTAACAAACGCACTTATATTACTGCCTACTATTTTACTATGGTTTAACCCACTAGCTTGGTTTTGTTACGCAAGTATGCGCCGACTACAAGAGCTGACTTGTGATGAACGGGTACTTAGCAATAAGACCACACAACAACATATTTTATATAGCAAAGCCTTAATAAGCTGTGCGGCAAATGCGCCCACAGGACTTATAGCTTATTCACACTACGGAGATAAAAAAACGATGTTACAACGACTTACTAATATAAAACACAGCGGGGAGCGTTCAAAGTTTGCTAAAGGTGGCTTATTACTTGTAGCCGCAAGCATGCTAAGCGGCTTAGCAATTGCAAAGCAACCAGAAGTAAATAAAACGCAAGAGGAACATATTTCACCAACAATACGCATTGAACCTGCTTACCCAATAAAAGCAGCTCAACAAGGGATCAGCGGCTCTGTTGTATTAAAATACGATATTGCAGCAAACGGTAAAACAAAAAACATTAGTGTTATTCAATCTAAACCTAAAGATGTTTTTGATAAATCAGCGAAAGAGGCACTAGCAAAATGGAAATATAAAGCATCTGATTCAGGTTTTGAAGATGTACTTGTACAACTAGATTTTGCGATTAATAGTGAAGTGGCGCCTACCGATTTAATTGAGCGAATTAAAGTATCGCATTAACGCCACGAGTTGTTCAAGACTACAAAGCAAGCGCCCTTTTAGGCTGCTTGCTTTGTGGTTTTAAAATATAAACCTACAAACTCACCACAATCATGGCAATGGCTGTACCCAAACCAATAAACCAAACTAATGAGCGAATTATATCTAGGTTCATATAGTAAAATACGCAATACAAAACACGCGACACAATATGCGTAACCGCTAGCGATTCGGTCACTGCACCTACAGAGTTAGTGCCGAGTACAACTGCAATAGCGACAGCAAAAACAGCAAGCGATTCAAAACAATTTTGATGAGCAGCGAGCGCCCGTGCACCAAAGCCGGTTAATTTTATTTGTTGCGCCCTTGGGTGTTTATTGTCGTATCGACCTAATTTTGCCATTGCTATAGCAACCGGCACTTTTGCAAAGTAAGGCATTAATACCGCAAGTAATGCACATACAACTAATGTTGTCATAATTTATCCTTTTAATGTTTCGGATAATTTAGCATAAGCGCAATAAAAAAGCCGCCAGATACGTTTATGACAAACTCTGGCGGCTAACACCTACTATAGCTAAATTTATCCTCAAATCCGTGCGACATAATGTCGCAGATGATGAATATTCAACATCACGGTTAATACATCGCTTTACTTCACAAAGCTTGCTAACTTTACTGCCTTACATTTTAACGATGACAATCATGACTTGGATCTTTTTCACTTTTTTAGCCGCTTTCATGCAAGCATGGCGTAATGCCCTGCAAAGTAAATTAAGTAACGATGTGAGTGTTGCTGGCGTAACCCTCTCCCGCTTTATTATTGCAGGCCCTATTGCTGCCGTGTATTTATATGGTTTGTATCAATATCAAGATACCACCATGCCTACATTTAATAATGCCTTTTGGGGATTTATTGTAGGCGCAAGTGTTATGCAAATACTTGCTACCGGTTTAATGGTTAAGTTGTTTAAAATGAATAATTACGCTGTAGGTGCTGGTCTTGCTAAAAGCGAGGCGTTAGTAGCTGCCATTTTAGGTGTATTATTTTTTGGCTCGGCACTTTCTTTGCTTGGTTGGCTTGGTGTGTTTTTTGGCGCTATTGCCGTATTGCTGCTCAGCGGCATAACAAGCGTTAAACACTTTAATGCTAAAACTGCATTACTAGGCCTTGCTTGTGGTACTTGCTTTGCACTTACCTCACTGTGGGTACGAGAAGCGAGTTTAAATTCAGGGTTACTATTCCCACATTCTGCCGCTTGGGTTTTACTGTTTGTAATCAGCCTACAAACGCTAATACTACTTGGCTATTTATTATTAAAAGAGCCGCAAACACTCAGTAAACTGTGGCAATACAAAGGCACTACAGTCGCAATTAGTGTTTTTAGTTGTGTCGGCTCTATTGGTTGGTTTAGTGCAATGAGCTTACAACATGTTGCTTACGTTAAAACACTTGGACAGGTTGAAGTATTTTTTACCATGCTAATTGCTGTACTTTGGTTAAAACAGCCACTTAAAAAACAAGATACTGCAGGCTTAATACTCATAGCCATTGCCGCTGTTTTGGTCATGTTGCCAAGTTAAGGGCATAAAAAAGCGCAGGCTTTTATACCTGCGCTGTTATAATTTTTATAGCTTTAAGAACTGATTCTAAGAGCTTATTTTAAGTGTTATCACACCGCTAATAATCATTAGTACACCGGCAATACGACCAAATGTGGCGGCATCGTTATAAAACAATATACCCACTAAAAACGTACCTGCAGCGCCAATGCCTGTCCACACGGCGTATGAGGTGCCCATTGATATTTGCTTTTGGGCAAGCCACAGCATAAAACCACTAGTAACTAAAAATGCCACCGCTATTACTATGCCTTGCCATCGGGTTTCTGGGTTTTGCGATATTTTTAAGCCAATCGGCCAGCCAATTTCAAGTAACCCAGCAATAATTAAGTACACCCACGCCATTAAACGTCTCTCTTTTTAACAATCACTTCGTATAAATCTTCGCGGCGATCTTTTAAATTACGCACTGTGCCTTCGCTGTGAAGTATTTTAAGCTTATCCATATCAAGGTCACTAAATAGCAGCATTTCGGTGTTTGGTGTGGCTTCGTTAAGTGTTGCATCGTGCGGGAACGAAAAGTCCGATGGCGTTAATACCGCCGATTGTGAGTACTGCACATCAAGACTTTCTACCTCTGGTAAATTACCCACCGAACCTGCAATTACCACATAACATTCGTTTTCTATTGCACGCGCTTGTGCACAGTGGCGCACACGTAAATAACTGTTTTTAGTATCAGTCCAAAATGGCACAAACAGAATATCTAACCCTTGTTTGGCCAATATGCGTGAAAGCTCAGGAAACTCTACATCGTAACAAATTTGAATACCTACACGACCGGCATCGGTATCAAACACGGCAATTTTATCGCCGCCTTGAATAACCCAATCGTTTTGCTCATGCGGGGTTATGTGTATTTTACGTTGCTCGTCTATTTTACCGCTACGATGGCATAGGTAACTTACGTTATAAATTTTATCATCTTCGGCAAGTGGCATAGAGCCGGTAATAATATTAGCGTTGTATTCTATTGCCATACGCGACATGGCATTTTTAAATGTTTCGGTGTATTCCGCTAAATAGCGAATCGCTTCTGTTTGATTACTTTGATTCCCTAGCCCCATTAGTGGCGCATTAAAAAACTCAGGGAATAGTATAAAGTCACTTTTGTAGTCAGATACGGTATCTACAAAGTATTCAACCTGCTTTAGCATTTCTTCAACCGATTCAACACAACGCATTTGCCATTGCACAGCACCTACACGCACGATTGATTTAGTTGACTCAAGTACCGTGTCGGTTGGCTCATACATGATGTTATTCCACTCAAGTAGAGTGGCGTAACCAACAGACTCTTGATCCTCCGGTAAATACTTTTTAAGTAATCGTTTTACCTGAAAATCGTTAGATAACTGAAAACTTAAAATAGGATCGTATAATTCTTTTTGATCTACTTTTGCAATGTATTCCATTGGCGTCATTTCACTGCTGTGATTGTAATAACGCGGAATACGCCCACCTGCTAAAATAGCGCGTAAGTTATATTGGCGGCACAATTCTTTACGGGCATCATAAAGGCGACGACCTAAACGCATGCCTCTGTGACTTTCGCTAATAGCAACATCTAAGCCGTATAGCGCATCGCCGTCGGTATCGCTAAATACACGGTCGTGACCGTCTGCAATATCTTCGTATGTATGCGGGTTTGAAAAACGCGTGTAATCAACCTGCACGCTTAATGCTAAGCCCACCAGCACGCCGTCATCCACAATACCTATTTGCCCTTCAGGAAACTGGTCTATTAATCTAAAAATGGTATGACTTGGCCACGCACCGCCTAAGTCGGGATACGCTTGATCCATCAAGGTTTTAATTTGCGGATATTGCTCTCTGGTTAAGTTACAAATTTCAAGATGGGTTTTTTCTGCCGACATACACAACTCCTTTGGGCATAAGAAAATAAAAGCCGAATGTACGTTAAAGTACACTCAGCTTTGTATCATGTTTTTTACGTTACGCGTACTACTTTAAGCTACGATAAAAAAGTGTGGTTACTTTCTCTTTTGGTAACCAGCCTGCGTATTCAAGATTCAGCTCAGCCAATGGATCGGCTTTAAGTACTTGCTCTAAGCTTGCATTATTTTGCATTGCTTTTAGCATTACGTCTTTCGCGTTTTGAACTAGCTTACCATACGCTATCAGTCCTGAACGGTCACTTACCTTGCCGTGTCCTGGTATTACTTGAGTGTTGTCGTCAATTTGATTAACTACATCGTTTACTGCCGCTAAAATACCATCAACGCTGCCGCCGCTATCTACATCAACAAACGGTAAGCTGCCAAAATTAAAGTAAATGTCGCCCATGTGCACTATGTTGTCGTTACTAAAAAAGATAACCGAATCGCCATCGGTGTGTGCATGTTCGTAATGCACTACATGGGCGTGTTCGTTATTAAAATGTAGTTTTAAGTCATGACCAAAACTAATGCGCGGTAAAAAGTCTGACCCCTCCCCGTGCTGCTCTTCTAAACGTTTGTGTACATTGTCGTGCGCTATAACATGCGCACCCGCTTTAGCAAAGTTCTCGTTGCCACCGGTATGATCGCCATGATGGTGAGTATTAATGACAAACTCTGCACTGCCTGGTTTTAAATCGCTAATGGTTTTTTTAATATCATCTGAGAGCTTGGCAAACTGATCATCAATAATATAAATGCCATCATCGCCTACACTTGCTGCAATATTACCGCCTTGCCCAAATAGTACGTATACATGGTCACTTAATTTTTGTGCTGTTACTGGGCCATCATCGGCTTGCGCTGTAGTGCTTAGTAATAAACTTGTTATTAATGCGGGTAGTATTTTTTTCATTTTAGTTCTCTGTTGTTTTATTAGTGATTATATAGAACGTGTTTAGCTATACTTTAGTTCATCGCGTAGGCTCTATTACTATTTGATGTATTAATTCTTGAGGTAATAAAGGCGTATGTTTGCCCTCTACATAGTCACTAAAACCCGCTCTATAAAATTCAGATAACGGATGCCCCGATTGACCACCCGGAATAGCTAAAATTGCACGTTCTAAATGACCTGGTTGAGCAATAAAGCGCTGCGATGCGCCAAAACTACGCCCTTGTACAGCGGGCATGTAACTATCGCCAAAACCTTGTGCTGTAGGCATATTTAAAAACTTAGCAAGTAAGGGGATTTGCTTTGCAAACGGATGCTCTATTACTAGCTCGTTTACCTTGCCCCACTGCCAACTTTGTACATTATTACCAAATTGCTCGGTAAGCTTAGTAACAGTTTGGCTAAATGCACCGAGTAATTGCGCATCCCAACTTTTAAATTGTGGGTTTAACCATGTGTCGGGTTTGTTGTTAATAAGCTGCCAAACTGCGGGCTCTAAATCTCGTTTTACGTATTTTAGTGTGCCTTGTTGTTTATTTAGTTGACTTTCAATATTACTAAATAAAATATTAATCACTTCATCGCGGTAGCGCTTAACTAAGGTATACCCTATGGAGGTTGAACATGCACATTGCTGCCAATTTTCGAGCGCGGTTATATATTGCTGATTTTTGGTTTGATCGGTTTTTAACTGCTTTAATAGCAAAGCATGCCAAGGCATTAAAAAGCGAGCTTGGTTATCAAGCTGTAGTGCGTAAAAGTCGCTCTCTGCAAATGTTTGTTTTTCAAATAATCTATCGCGTATTTGGCTTGAGCGCGCGCCCAGTGCATAGCCACCATTACCAAAACGGGTATTATCTTCAGCCGACACCACGCGTGAATTACCAGTCCATAATCGACCGCTTTGTGGGTTTTTAACAAATGGGCGTTGTAACTCGCTTTGCTGCCAAAGCGCTGAGTAGTCATCGGCATTTACGCCAAGTTCGCTAGGCGTTTTACGCGCCGGTATACCGCCCATGTTTTTCCACGCTGCGCTACCAAGGCTGTCTACCACCATTAGGTTTTGCACCGGAATGCCCACATCGCTTGCTACAGCAAGTGCATCATCTACCGTTTTGGCTTGCTCTAATTTTAATAACTGCATATTAACGGCATAAGGCTGATGGGCAGCCCAGCTCAACGCATAAGGTTTTTCGTTAATATATTTTACAGGTCCGTATTCACTGAGTATTAATGAATAGTTTTCAACCTCCCCATCGGGTAATGGGATAGGTTCATCAACTTGCCATGTTTTACTATCATCGTTTAATGCAATCCAATCGGCAGTATCTAAATAACCGTTAGTAAATCCCCATGCAACATTGTTGTTAGTGCCAACAACAATGGCTGGTGCACCGGGCAGCGATACTCCGGTTACCTGAGTCTGCTCACCACTGTGCATGTAATTTAATTGTGCCCTGTACCAAATTACAGGCACTGCCATCGATAAATGCATATCATCCGACACCATTCCAGCCCCTGTTTTAGTAAGCGCTCCTGTAACAGCCCAGTTATTACTGCCGCGCTCTTGGTTTGATTCAATACTTTTAACTATATGCTTTGTTTGAGTTGGCAAAGTAGGTATGCCGCCGCTATAAGGCGCTAATTTGCTGCCATCAAGCGCGGCTTGGTACTTACTCGGTTGCGTTAAAAAATCAACCATTTGCTTTGTGTACGCTTGCTCAATTTGAATAAGTGCTTGGTCGCGCTCAAATGTGGCGCTTTGTAAATCAAGGTACATGCTAAATATCACAAGTAGGCTGTCTTCACTTAGCCATGGCTTTTGTGCTGCACCTGTTAGTAAATATTCAAAGCTTGAATACCCTACTTGCGCTAAGCCTTCGTTTACACCTTGAGCGTAACTTTTAAGTAATTGCTTATCTGCCTCTGGCAGGGTTTGTAAAATAATTTGGCTACGTTTACGTAATTGATGAAAACGCATTTTTTTATCGAGCCCCAACGCTGCTTGGCCAAATAATTCACTTAACTCACCTGCGGCATTACGCCTTAGTAAATCCATTTGAAAAAATCGGTCTTGCCCATGCGCATAACCTAAACCGTAGGCGGCGTCGTTTCGGCTATTGGCGTTTATTACTGCTTGCCCTAGTGCATCGCGCGAAATTTTTACAGGCTCTACTACCGCGTTACTGCGTCCGTTTCCATCAAGGGCGGGTAAACTTAAACTAAGTACCCCATAAACAACAGCGGTACTTGCCAGCCCTAATATCACAATTAATAACAACAAGCGTTTGATTACTTTAAACATCACCGTTTCCTTTGCACGTTTTGACCAAGCGTTAAGCACATATAATAACCACAGTTTTATTAAATAATAATGTTCTTGCTCGCAAAGGGTGAAATAAACATCAAAATCCACGATAATGTCAGCTCCACACATCGTGCAGAACTAGTTGAGATCAATATGACTGAAAAAACATTTATCAAAGGTAAAGACCGCGACCTAGAATCGTCAATCTCTACCATGCAAAACAAGCTTAAAGCCCTAAACATTAATGTTGAAGAAGCGCTTTGGCTTAACCCTGTAGCTAACTGTTATTCGGTTCATATAAAAGACAGCGACTGCGGTGTTATGTTTACCAATGGTAAAGGCGCAACCGACAAAGCATCTATTGCTTCAGCACTCGGTGAATACTTTGAACGTTTAAGCTGTAACTACTTTTTTGCAGACTTTTATCTAGGTGAAGAATTTGCTAATGGCGAGTTTACTCATTACCCAAGCGAAAAATGGTTTAAAGTTGAAGGCGATGAAGTGCCAGAGGGCATTATGGATGAAAGCTTATGGGATTACTTTGACCCAGAGCGCGAACTAAACGCATCACACCTTTTTGATTTTAACTCAGGCAATATCGATCGTGGTATTTGTACCCTGCCATACACACGCCAACGCGATAACCAAGACGTATACATTCCGGTAAACGTTATCGGTAATATTTTTGTATCTAACGGTATGAGCGCAGGTAACACCAAGTTTGAAGCTCGTGTACAAGGTTTATCAGAAGTATTTGAACGTGCTATTAAAAACCGCATCATCGCCGAAGGTATTTGTTTACCAATCGTGCCTGAAGATGTTGTTAAGCAATACCCTAAAATTCACGAAGCGTGTGAAGAACTTCGCAGCCATGGCTTTCATTTACGTATTGCCGATGCATCACTTGGGGGCAAATACCCTGTAATGAGCGTAACGCTTATTAACCCAACAGATGGCTCTGTATTTGCTTCTTTTGGTGCTCACCCATCATTTGAAGTTGCACTTGAGCGTACCGTGACTGAGTTACTACAAGGTCGACGTCTTGATCAGCTAGATGTATTCCAACCTGCAACATTTGATAACGATGAAGTAGCAACACCAGAGAACATTGAACTGCACTTTATTGATTCAAGCGGTTTGATTTCGCATGATTTTTTCCGTGCAAAACCTGATTTTGAATTTGTACACTGGGACTTTAGCGGAACAACTGAAGAAGAATATAACTTCTGTACTGACCTAATTCATAGCATGGATCATGATATCTACATCATGGATTACACGCACCTAAACGTATACGCGTGTCGTATTTTAGTACCAGGCATGTCTGACATTTACCCTGTTGATGAGCTTATTTGGCGTAACAACAACGAAGGCGCAAAATTTCGCGAAACATTCCTATCGCTTGATCAGTACGATGCAGAGCAATGGATGGAAATTTACGACAGCCTTGAAGAAGCAGGCCACAGCGATATTATCCGCGCCGCAGAATTTATTGGCCTTGCAACCGATGCCGACACACCATGGCACACTCTGCGTATAGGTGAGCTTAAAGCGCACCTATGTTTAGCTGCAGGCAGCGAAGAAGCCATTGATTGGGTTGACTGGATACTTCATACAGGCCAAGTAAACGAAGAGGCAATGCGCCACTTCCGCTGTTTAAAAGCAGTTCTTGAAATTAAATACGATGACGAGCGCGAATACGCAGATTACCAAGATGCACTAGGCTTAATGTTTGGTGCTAATAATGTAGCGCTGGCTATAGAAATTGCCGAAGGTAAAAAGCAGTTTAACGGTTTAACTTTCCCTGGTTTATCGCTTGAAGGCTTTAAAAAGCATGCGGCGCTACTTGATGGTTACCGCAAGCTACATGTAGCAAAGCAAAATCACTGGGCGCGTGAAGTTAGCGACTCGTAACTCGCTAAACTACTAATTATAAAAAATAAACGGCGCATTTGTTAATGCGCCGTTTTCATTTGTGTAATAAATTAGCTATAGTTAATTTGCCTAAATTAACGCCACGATGTAGCTAATGCCACCATCTACTAACAATAAAAAAACGAACGTTCATAACTTTAAGTTGACCTTTTGGTTATCGCTTACGCTAACTGTACTAGTTGGTATCGTTCTTGATCGTATTAACTACAATCGTGTTAAAGATGCTCATCGCCTACAAATTCTTTCTGAAGTAAGTACATATCGAGCTCAATTAGAATCTATTTTAGTTTCTAATATCCAACTAGTTCGAGGTTTAGGTGTTGCCGTAGCGGCGCAGCCTGATTTACAGCAAACACAGTTTGAACAAATTGCCCAACCACTATTTAAAACCTCAAATGAGCTTCGCAATATTGGTGGCGCTCCCGATATGGTAATTCGTATGACTTACCCCTTAAAAGGTAATGAAAAAGCACTCGGTTTAAACTTTTTAGAAGAAAAAAACCAACGCGCTGATGCTATTAGAGCTCGCGATACAAATACCATTGTAATGGCTGGCCCATTAAAATTAATCCAAGGTGACATAGCACTTATAGCCCGCGTTCCTGTTTACATACCGCCAGAAAATCGCTTTTGGGGATTACTTTCAGTTGTTCTCAACATTGACAAAGTCTATGAAAATTCAGGTATTTATGAGCTAGAAAAAGAATACAACGTCGCTTTACAAGGCAGGCATGGACTTGGCAGCAAAGGGGAGTTTTTTTACGGTAATCAAAACATAATAGAGCAAGACCCCCTTGAGTTTACGTTAAGCTTTCAAGGTGGCAATTGGCAACTTTACGTAGCACCTAAAATAGGTTGGAGCCCACCAAATTCAGCTGTGTGGCCACTTAGGTTATCAATTATTATTATTTGCGGATTATTAATTTGGGCCTTTTTATTCTTTTTGAAAATGCTTAATCGTCAGCAACAAAACGAAAAAATGCTTGAAGCAATGAGTGATCTAGCCCAAATAGGCGCATGGTCATTTAACTTAGAAACGAAACAAGTATATTGGTCTGATATGACCAAAAAACTATTTAAATACCCATTAAATAACCAACCAGAATGGCCTACAGATTTAAATTACTTTAAACAAGGCACTAGCAGAGAAACAATTAAACCTTTAATTGAACGAGCCATAAAATATGGTGAAAGCTACGAAGTTGAATTAGAAGTAATGGATGAAGAAGGTGAATCTGTTTGGGTACTTGTACATGGTGAAGCAGAACGAAAAAATGGACGATGCACACATATCTTTGGCTCATTACAGAATATTGATACCCGTAAAAAAATTGAATTAGAAAATAATAAAACCGCATTACACAACGAAATTTTAGCCTCCCTGACCGTTAATAAATTAATATTAAATGGGCAACTTAGCCAATCAAAAGACATTATTACTAAAGCAATCTGCCAAGCATTTGATATTAAACGTGCCAGTATTTGGTTTTTTAATGAAGACAAATCCCAACTAAGCCCTTTTGCCATACATAGCAAACATTCGTCTAGTGATAAAATTGACTCTATTTGGCTAAGAAAAAATCTTCCCGGCTTTTTTAATGCAATAGATCACCAGCCTGTATTTAATGTGCCTGACGCCCAAGAACACCCAATACTCGAGCCAATTAAAGAACAGTATTTAATGACTCTCGAGATTAAATCAATGCTGTGCGTAATAATCCCTGCAGGAAGTGGCGCTATAGGAGTCGTCTGCGCAGAGCAATGCCAATCAAAACGCTACTGGTCTAAAAACGAAGAAAGCTTTTTAATTGCCGTTGCAGCGTTAATAGGCAGCTTGCACTCAAGCCAACAGCGAATTGAAACCGAACAAAAACTAGTTTCTGCCAAAGAAACCGCCGAACAAGCTGTTGAAGCTAAAAGTGAATTTTTAGCGAGTATGAGCCACGAAATTCGCACCCCAATGAACGGTGTTTTAGGTATGCTTAACATAATTAAGCAAACTCAATTGGACCTACAGCAAAAACATCATATTGAACTTGCTCAATCATCAGCTCAATCTTTGCTTAATATAATTAATGACATATTAGACTTTTCTAAAATTGAAGCCGGTAAGCTCGATATTGAAAACGTGCAATTTAATTTACCTCGGTTATTAGGCGAAGTGGTGGAGTCCTTTGCTTTAAAGGTAGAACAAAACAATACAAAACTTATTCTAGATGCTACTCAAATAACTGTTAGCGAGATAATTAGTGACCCTAACCGCTTGCGCCAAATTTTAAATAACTTAATTGGCAACGCGGTTAAATTTACTATTGATGGCGAAGTAGTCATTACTGCCAGAATAGATGAAACAACGGATGGCTCGTTCCTTCAATGTTCGATTATTGATACTGGTATTGGTATTGACCCTAAAAAACAAGCGTCGTTATTTGACTCATTCACACAAGCCGATGCTTCAACAACACGCCAATTTGGGGGCACAGGGCTTGGCCTTGCCATAGTAAAACAATTGTGCGAACTGATGAACGGTGAAGTGAGTGTAAACAGTATGCAAGGTGAAGGAAGTACATTTTCTTTCACAGTACAAATACAACCGCGCTTAAGTAAAGAACAAGATTTACCGAGTCATTTAATTAAAAACAAACATATTTTAATTATTGATGAGTGCTCGTTAAATGCTAACACCGCTAATAAGCAGCTCACTGTTTGGGGTGCAAAAGTTAATTGTATACATAACTATCTTGAGGTTGATGATTACTTAAGTAATATAACCACCCACCCTGGTGCTATTTTAGTTGATTACTACTTTTTTGAAAAAGCCCCACAAACGCATATCACCGCGCTTAAAAACTTTATAAATATGCATAGTTGCAAGTTAGTTATTATGGCGCCAATGAGTTATTCGTCTGAGGAGTCTAAAGTAGGTATGGAAGTCGACTGTATGATTTTCAAACCACTCACACCTTCTGATTTGTTTGACTCACTCACGAACGATAAATACATTGAACAACAGCAGCAACAAGCACAGCTGCAAAACAAGCTAACTAAAGCACCGGTACTCGATTCATCAGAGCCACAACTACTACTCGTTGAAGACAATAAAATAAACCAAGTAGTTGCCTCGGCGCTATTAAAGCAAGCAGGTGTGATTTTTGATATTGCTGAAAATGGACTTGAGGCAATTGTAAAGCTCAATGCAAAACAAGGTAAACCATATAAGCTAGTTTTAATGGATTGCCAAATGCCCGAAATGGATGGCTACCAAGCCACTAAAGCCATTAGAGAAGGTGATGCAGGTAAAGATAATGAAAATATTACTATTATTGCGCTAACAGCCAATGCCATGCAGGGCGATAAAGAAAAATGCCTAGCCGCAGGCATGAACGACTATTTAAGTAAGCCTCTCGATTTAGCAGCATTACAACCAAAGCTTCAACAATGGCTTGGCATTCAATAAAGGTGTAAGCTAATAAAATACGCTTACTAATTTGAGATTATTTATGCAGTTATCAACAAATCAACAACGTATTCTTGGTTGCCTATTAGAAAAACAAAGCACGACGCCAGAGCATTATCCGCTATCGTTAAACGCTCTCGTGAACGCATGTAACCAAAAGTCTAACCGCGATCCTGTGTTAAGTCTTACAGATGAAGACGTGCAAAACGCACTTGATGAACTAATAGAAATGCGTTTGGTTACAATAGATGAAGGTCTTTCGGGTCGCGTAAATAAATACGATCACCGCTTTTGCAACACTGAATTTAGTAATCTGCAATTTTCTGCTCAGCAGCGTGCCATTGTTTGTTTGTTACTTTTGCGTGGTGCTCAAACCCCTGGTGAATTAAGAACCCGCAGTGCTAGGCTTGCTGATTTTAATAACGTAAATGAAGTAGAGGCAGCGCTCAATAAACTGATTGAAAGCGAGTACGTCACAAAGCTAGAGCGTGAAGCTGGAAAACGTGACAGCCGATATATTCATTTATTTGGCGAACAACAAAATAATCCCGCCGATGCCTTTGTTGCTCTACCAAGCGAAGTAATTAAAGACAAAGAATTAAGCGATTTACTTGAAGAAGTAGAAAAATTAAAAGCAGAGCTTCGCCAAATAAAAGCTCATTTAAAACTTTAATTAATTAAAACTAAATCACATAATAAGTTTATTGCGTATCACATATTAAATTTTATAAGGAGCTGGCAATGCGCGCCGAAATTATGGCTGAAATGAAGGTTCAGTCAACGATTGATGTAAATGCTGAGATAACTCGTCGAGTTGCTTTTATTAAAGCACGTTTAGTAGCTGCTCACTCACGATCATTAATACTGGGTATTAGTGGTGGTGTTGACTCATCAACTTGCGGTCGCTTATGTCAACTTGCCGTAAACGAACTAAATAAAGAGCAAAACACAAACAAGTATCAGTTTATTGCTGTGCGCCTACCTTATGGTGTACAAGCTGACGAAGATGAAGCACAAATGGCGGTTGATTTTATTCAGCCAAGTAAACGTATGACCGTAAACGTACAACCTGCTGCTGATGCACTGCATGAGCAAGCGATAGCTGCCGTAGTTGGCTGTGGTGAAGCACTGCCTGAGCAAGCGCAAGTAGACTTTATTAAAGGTAATGTTAAAGCGCGCCAACGTATGGTTGCTCAGTACGAAATTGCAGGTTTTTGCCAAGGTTTAGTAGTAGGTACCGATCATAGTGCTGAAAACATTACTGGTTTTTATACTAAATTTGGTGACGGCGCGTGCGATTTAGCTCCGCTATTTGGTTTATCAAAACGCCAAGTGCGTGCACTTGCTACTGCGCTCGGTGCTCCAGCTTTATTAGTAGATAAAGCACCTACAGCTGATTTAGAAAGTGACCGCCCAGGCTTAACAGATGAAGAAGCACTTGGTTTGAGCTATGAGCAAATTGATGACTTTTTAGAAGGTAAACCTGTGTCTAATGATGTTGAACAAAAGCTTGTAAGTATTTACACGCGTACACAACATAAGCGACAACCAATTCCAACAATTTACGATTAATGTTTAGTAAATAAGAAAAGCAATTAACCCTTTGAGGATTAATTGCTTTTTTGATCGACAGATTAAGAAGCTGCGTATATTTTAATAAATTAACGCTTTGAATTTTATAATACCAATTGCATTAAATTAGTGAGCTATTATAGCCCTATGAAATAGCGATAAAATGATGATATTTTTAATTATATTGGTATAACTACCCGCCAAAGAGAACACTGCCTTATATGACATCGCCCATTTTAATTACCGGCGCAGGCCAACGTATTGGTTTAGCACTTGCTCAGCATTATATGGCTCAAGGGCAAGCTGTTGTTATTACGTATCGTACTCGTCACGCCGCTGTTGATAAATTAGAGCAACAAGGCGCTGTATGTATTTATGCCGATTTTAGTACCGATGAAGGTATTAGTACATTTATAAATACGCTTAAAGAGCATACAACATCGCTGCGCGCTATTGTTCATAACGCATCAAGCTGGGACTGCGAAGCTAACAACCCTGACTTTGCAGCACTGTTTGATAATATGATGCGAGTACATGCCAAAACACCGTATTTAATTAATTTAATGTGCGCAGAGCTGCTTTTAAACTATCAGCAAAATGAAAAAGTACCTGCCGATATAATACATCTTACTGATTATGTAGTTGAAACAGGCAGCCCTAAACACTTAGCTTATGCAGCAAGTAAAGCAGCACTCGACAACCTAACCAAATCGTTTAGCGCTAAATATGCGCCAAATATAAAAGTGAACTCGGTTGCTCCATCGCTCATTATTTTTAATGAACATGACGACGAGCAATATAGAGCTAAAACCCTTAAAAAATCATTAATGGGCATTGAACCCGGATGCCAAGAAATTATCAATAGCATTGATTTACTATTACAAAGCCACTACATCACAGGGCGCTCTTTGCCTATTGATGGCGGTCGTCATTTAAAGTAAATATAAATAAACTGAGATATTTATGCACAATGAATTAAAAGAAAGTTATGAAAAAATCATCACCGCTGTAGGTGAAGATGCTAACCGCGAAGGCTTACTTGATACGCCAAAACGTGCTGCAAAAGCAATGGAATATTTAACGCAAGGGTATCGTCAAACGCTTGATGAAATAACTAATAAAGCAGTATTTACATCTGACGCTGACGACATGGTGTTAGTACAAGACATAGAGCTCTACTCTATGTGTGAGCATCATTTACTGCCTTTTATTGGCCGTTGCCATATTGCTTATATACCAAACGGTAAAGTATTAGGCTTGTCTAAATTTGCCCGTATTGTTGATATGTTTTCACGCCGTTTTCAAATTCAAGAACAGTTAACGCATCAAATCGCTAAAGCAGTTGAAGAAGTTACTGGCGCGAAGGGCGTAGGCGTTATTGTTGAGGCAAGACACATGTGTATGATGATGCGTGGTGTAGAAAAGCAAAATTCAAGCATGCGTACATCAGTAATGTTAGGTAACTTTAGAAGCGATCCTAAAACACGTAACGAATTTTTGCAGCTTATAAAAGGTTAACCCTATGGCTAATGCAATCATTAACGTTACTAATTTACGCCTGCGTACGTTTATTGGCTTTAACCCCGATGAGCGTGAAAAAAAGCAAGATGTAGTGATCAATCTAGAGATTCATTACCCTGCTGATGACGCGTGTAAAACGGATGAAGTTGACCAAGCACTTAATTATAAAGTGATCACCAAAGAAGTAATTAGCTTAGTAGAGCAAGGCCACTTTTTACTGCTCGAAAAATTAGTGGCTGAAATTCTTGCGGTTTGTCACTCACACCCAAGTGTTCATTACGCTAAAGCACGTGTTGATAAACCACATGCACTGCGTTTTGCCGACTCAGTGTCGTTAACGCTCGATTGGGCTAAATAAGGCCTTAAAAAATTTATTTAAAAAAGCTTTTCGAATCCTACGGCAAGGGCGGTAACCGCTAAATAGCGAGCGCCTTTGCCTAGTGTTACTAGTAATAAAAACATACTAAAGCGTACTTTAAATATTCCCCCAATCACCGTTAATGGGTCTCCCACAACGGGTAACCAAGCAAACAACAAACTATACACACCGTATTTATTAAATTGCTTTTGTGCGCTATCAAGCCCTTTTTGCGATACCGGAAACCATTTTTTATCTTTAAAACGCAGTACCTGCGTGCCTAACCAGTAATTAACGCAGCTTCCCAATACATTTCCAAGCGTTGCGACGCACCACATAAGCCATAAGTTAACTTTACCTTGGGCAATCATTCCCACCATTATCACCTCAGAAGAGCTGGGCAATAATGTGGCAGATATAAATGCGCTAATAAATAACGTGAGATAAAGCATAATGCCCTTATGGCTAAACGTAAAAACCCAGCCTATAGCTGGGTTTATAATACCAATTTTATTAAAAACATAATCATTCTAGCGTATTAAATAACTCACTAATTTATTCAATTGGTATAAAAATAAACTGTATGTTTATTTTATCAAATTTAAACTAAACGGGTAATTAAACTCTTTACCTTCGTTAGCTTTAATACTCGCCATTACAACCATTACAAACCCAAAAATTGCCACTATAGGTAGTAATATTAAGCCTACTGCTACAAACATCAGTAAAAAACAAACTACATATGCAATTGCCATCGTTATTTGAAAGTTAAGCGCCTTTTTACCGTGCACGTCAACAACTGGCATTTCATCTCTTTTAATTAACCACACAATTAATGGCCCAATTATTGAGCCAAACGGCACAATAAATCCGGCAAGCGCACTCAAATGGCATAACATAGCCCACATACGGTCATCTTTATTAACTGGTTCAACCTGTTGATTTTCTTCCATAACACTCTCCTTTTTGTTTTATGTATGTTGCCTCTTAACTAAACAAATGTCTACAAATCAACCAACGTATTTGTATTTAAAAATCACAGCGTAAAATCTTGTGATAAAAAAGTGATAAGTTTGTGAGAGTTTCTGGAGACGATTATTCAATACTTAACTCGAATCATCACTTACAGGAAATAATAATGAAAGCTTCTACATTAACAATCGCAATTCTTTTAGCGGCAGCTAGCCAATCGACTATGGCCGCAGAATTAGACCTAAAAGTTACTAACCTAACCAAAGGTATTCACTTTACTCCACTGTTAATCACAGCACACAACAGCGAAGACACACTGTTTGAAGTAGCAACGCAAGCATCTACAGCACTACAAACAATGGCTGAAGGCGGCAATATTGCAGAGCTAGTTGCACAAGCAACTGCTGCGGGTAGTGATATGGCTGCAAACCCAGCTGAAGGTTTACTTGCACCAGCCGCATCTACAACGGCAACACTGAGCACGACCGACGGTAATGAGTACCTATCTTTAACTGCAATGATGCTACCAACTAATGATGGCTTTATAGGCTTAAACAGTTGGAAAATACCAACAGAAGCGGGTACTTACATTATTAATTTAAATGCTTACGATGCAGGCACAGAACAAAACAATGAGCTTGTAGTTGAAGGCTCTGGCGCACCAGGTACTCCGGGTATTCCTGCTGCTCCAGGTGGCGACGCTGGCACTGGCGGTACAGGTGTATTAAGTGGTGATACAAATACTAACATTCATATTCACCCGGGTAGCTTAGGTGATGACGATTTAGAAGCGGGTAATAGCGATTTAAGTAATACAGTACACAGATGGTTAAACCCAGTAGCACAATTAACCGTTACAGTTAAGTAGGATCATGATTATGTCATCTGCTAACAACCTTAAAAAAAGTCTACTAGTGCTTGCACTTGCAACCACACTTGCAGCGTGTAGCGATAATGATAACGACCCAGTTGTTGAAGAGCCGGTCGTTGTTGAGCCAATTGTTGTAGAACCTGTGATCAGTGAGTTTACTATTACTTTTAGTAACTTAACTGCAGGACAGCCTTTGTCACCACTCTCTGTCATTGCTTTTGAAGATGAAGCACCTTGGACATTCGGTACAACAGCTTCTGTTGGTTTAGAAATGCTTGCAGAAAGCGGTGCAAATGAAGAATACCTCAGCTACGAAAGTGCACTTGCTGCAGTTTCAGCTGAAGGCGCTATTGGCCCTGGTGAAACCACCACAGTAATCATTACTGTTGAAGAGCAAGAAACGCTTAATTTGTCATTTGCTGCCATGCTTGGGAATACAAATGATGCTTTTACCGGTCTTAGTTCTTTAGATGTATCAACATTAGAAGTTGGCGGTTCGTTATCACGCACTACGACTGCTTATGATGCGGGTACGGAAGCAAATACAGAAACAGCTGAAACTGTGCCAGGTCCTGCCGCTAGCGGTGAAGGGTTCAACGAAATACGTGACGATACAGCCGATATAATAACGATGCATCCAGGCATTGTTTCAAATCAAGATGGATTATCTACATCAGCACTTGGTGTTGAACATAAGTTTGATAACCCAGTATCGAAAATAGTAATTACGCGCACGCAGTAACGTTCCAGCTTGTAATGGGGAAGTAAGGGAGCACGGATGCCCCCCTTTTTACGAGGTAATACATGCGTCACGAAAAAATATTAGTAGTAGAAGATGACAGAGAAATAGGTAAGTTAATTACCACGCAGCTAACGTCGCTTAACTTACATGTTGATCATGTTGTAAGCGCAGAACTAGCCTTAAAAAAATAGCTAAGCATCCCTACGGACTTATTTTACTCGATATAAACTTACCGCAAATGGATGGTTTGAGCTTATGCCGAAAAATAAAAGAGCATTACCCAACTACCTCCGTAATTTTACTCACCGCGCTGAGTAGCGATATGGACAGAGTTATTGGCCTTGAAATGGGCGCCGATGATTATATTTGTAAACCCTTTTTTGCACGCGAATTACAAGCCAGAGTAAAAACCCAATTACGCCACAGAGCACAACTACTCGCAGGCCAAAACAACGACAACTCCCCCGTTGATAGCGAACAAACGCTAAACGTAGGGTCACTCCACATTGAGTTCAGTTCGCACCAAGTGTATTTAGGCAAGCAAGCCCTTAACCTTACCGCCACCGAATTTGATTTACTCGTTTACTTTGCACGCCATCCTAATCATGTTTTTAGCCGCCAGCAGTTACTCGATAAAGTATGGGGTTACCAACACAGTGGTTACGAGCACACGGTTAATTCACATATAAACCGCTTACGTGCCAAGCTAGAAGAACACCAACAAGCGCCTATCATCGAAACAGTTTGGGGGGTTGGTTACAAACTAAACCCTAGCCAACTCAATTAAGACACCTATTATGAAATTATCTTTGTATCAAAAATTAGTTATATCGCTAGTCGTAATTTTTTGTTTTATTTGCGCCCTAGTTTACGGCTGGAGCAAGCAATTAGAACTGACTTCAAAACACCACGCCGAACAAAATCTGCACTTAGCGTTAGCGGAACATTTAGTACAAGATAACCCACTAATAAAAGAAGGGGTTTACGACTATAAAGCGCTTGAAAACCTCTTCCATACCTTAATGTTATTAGGTCCTGCGTTTGAATTTTATTTTGTAGACGAAACCGGAAAAATTCTTACTTACTCAGCAAAGCCGGGTAAAGTTAAACGCACGCACATTAGTTTAACGCCCTTAAAAAGGCTGATTAACGACCCAAGCGCTGCACCTATTTATGGTGATAATCCTCGTAATAAAGAGCAACAAAAAATATTTTCAGCCGCGCCAGTATTTAATCAAGATAAGCTACAAGGTTATTTATATGTAATTATTGGTGGTGAGGCTTACGATACCTCACTAAGCACTGTAAAAAATAATGACAAGTTATGGCTAGCTGCTTTATGGCTTGGCTCTGCACTCGCATTTTTATTTATTGCGATGCTAATTTTACTACGTTTTTTTACCAACCCAATTCAGCGCTTAGCACGCGATGTTAGTAATATTGAAGCCGCTAACTACAGCCTTACCGACACCAAGCTAAGTAACTATTCAACGCAAAAAAGTAACGAAGTGCATAGTTTAGGGCGAAGTATTCAAGCCATGTTAACGCGTATTAATGAGCAGTTTAAAGCGCTTGAACAAGGCGATAAACAACGCAAAGAGTTGCTGACCCATCTATCGCACGACCTACGTACACCACTTGCTTCACTGCAGGGGTTTTTAGAAGTATTAAATCAGTCGGGTGAACAACTAAGTAAACAAGAGCAGCAAGAATACTTACAGGTATCGCTTAATAATTGCGGGCAATTAAAGCTACTCATAGAGCAAATATTTGAGCTTGCTCACTTAGAAAATGGCGAAATAAGTATAAATAAAGAAACCTTTAATTTAGGTGAACTCATTTACGATTGCATGGCAAAATTTAGTTTAGCCGTTGACAAAAAAGGCATTAGTTTGTCGGTAGAACCTGCGATTTGTGATTTTCCTGTGGTTGCCGATATCGCTAAGCTAGAGCGAGTACTGAGCAATTTAATTGATAATGCAATTAGGCACACCCCTCGCGGCGGCAGCATTGCAGTACATGTAAAACGCAGTGAAGATAATCAATTATTTGTGCATGTATCAGACACGGGTGTAGGCATAAAAGAAGATGAGCTGAATGCTATTTTTGACCCGCACTACCAAGCAAGTAATTCTAATAAAGAGGGGCGCCAGCAAGGTGGTTTAGGATTGGCTATTTGCAGAGGGTTATTAAAACTGATGGATAGTGAAATTTACGTACAAAGTGAAATTGGTAAAGGCACTATGTTTAGCTTTAATTTACCACAAAAAAAGGTGCTTTTTTAAAAAGCACCTTATTGAGTTAAATCTATTTAAATATAAAGAGTAACTACTTTTTAATACCTGCTAAATCAAGCATAAATGCATAGTTTAGCGCGGTATCTTCTAAGCGTTTAAAGCGACCCGATGCACCACCGTGCCCTGCTTCCATATCTATTTTAAACAGTAACTTATTGTCATCAGTTTTATAGTCACGCAACTTAGCAACCCATTTTGCAGGCTCAAAGTATTGAACTTGCGAATCGTGCAAGCCAGTCGTTACTAGCATATTAGGATATGCTTGCTTAGATACTTGGTCGTATGGCGAGTAAGACAGCATGTAATCGTAATACGCTTTTTCGTTCGGATTACCCCACTCGCCGTATTCATTTGTTGTAAGCGGAATGCTCGCATCAAGCATTGTGGTTACTACATCTACAAACGGTACCGCAGCAACCATGCCTTTATAAAGCTCAGGCGCTTGGTTTGCTACTGCGCCCATTAATAAGCCACCAGCACTGCCACCTAACGCAAATATTTCATCTTTTGCGCCATACTTTTGAGAAACCAATGCTTTAGTTACATCAACAAAGTCATTAAACGTATTCTTTTTAGTGAGTAGCTTGCCGTCTTCGTACCAAGGGCGACCTAGCATTTGTGAGCCACGTACATGGGCAATTGCAAATACAAAGCCACGGTCAAGTAAACTCAAACGCGTGCTTGAAAAAGTAGGATCCATGGTTGCGCCATAAGAGCCGTAACCGTATTGCAGTAGCGGGTTAGTACCATCTTTTTTAAACGCGTCTTTACGGTAAACTAAGCTTACCGGTACTTTTATGCCATCACGTGCTGTTACAAAAATACGCTCTGAGGCGTAATTATCAGCATCAAAATCACCTAATACAGCTAGCTGTTTAAGTAGTTTTTTATCGCCAGTCGCTAAATCTACATCGTACGATGAACCAGGTGTAGTCATGCTTGTGTAGTAAACTCGTAACGTGCTGCTATCTATATCGTTATTACCATAAGTACCAATTGTATAAGCGCTATCGTTAAAGCTCAGTGGTAACTCTTTACCTGTTTTTAAATCACGCGCAATCAACTTTGATTGGCCCATTTCACGTTCTTGGTAAACTAAGTAGTCATTAAATAAATCAATGCCTTCGAGTTTAATATCATCGCGCGCTGGGATCACACTTTGCCAATTAGCCTTGTCGCCTGCTTTATCAATATCAACTTTCATCAGCTGAAAATTTACAGCATTTAAGTTAGTTACAATGTAGTAAGTATTCCCTAGCTTCGAAATATCATATTCAAGCCCTGCTTCGCGCTCAATTAAGCGTTTAGGCATTGCCTTAGTATCATCAGCACTTAATACAGATACGCCTGATGCAGCCGTGCTGCTGTGCCAAATATAAATTTCTGACTCATCTTTGCTTTTACTCATACCCATGTAGTAACTGGTATCAGTTTCTTCGTAAATTAGCTCATCATCAGCTTGCGATGTACCTAATGTATGACGATACACTTGGTAACCTAGTAGAGTTTGTAAATCTTTTTTAATGTAGTAAACCGTTTTATTATCGTTTGCCCACACAATGCCACCGTTGGTGCCTTCAAGTGTGTCTTCGAGTAATTTACCGGTAGTTAAATCTTTTATTTTTACGCTATAAATACGACGACTAACAGTATCTTCGCCATAAGCCATTAAATTGCCATTAGGGCTTACATCTAAACCACTTACTGCATAATAATCATGACCTTTAGCAAGCTCATTTACATCTAAAATAACTTGCTGATCGGTACCTGCAAAATCGCTGCTGCGTAAGTAAGTAGTGTACTCGTTATCGCCACGTGTTTGTGTTGAGTAAAAATAATCACCGTTTTTAACTGGGACCGAATCATCGTCTTTTTGAATACGCCCTTTTAGCTCTTCAAACAACTCACTTTGCAGCGTTTTAGTATGTGCGAGCATTGCATCAGTGTATGTGTTTTCAGCTTCTAAATAGTTAATTACCTCTGGTGCTTTACGTTCATCATCACGTAGCCAATAGTAATCATCAATGCGTGTATCACCATGAATAGTCATTTCATGTGGCACTCTTTTAGCAACCGGCGCAACAGCTTGTGCAACTTGAACCGTTTTAACTTGTGTATTACTTTTTTTGGTTTCTTCAGGGGCTTGATTACAGCCACTTAAAATAGCGAGTGATAGTGCTGCGAGTGCGAATGGAGTACGTTTCATCAGTCAAAGTCCTTGTTGTATTTTTATTTTTTATTAAGTAATTAAATATACCTAAAAATAACCTGTGTTGTGATTTAGTTTGTGAAGCTATGTAAAGTAAATCAACGTAATTCCTCTTTTCTTAATAAGCCTACATCAGGTACTCTGTAGATATATAAATCACTTTTAAGCTCAACTGATTAAGGGTAGTAATGAATAGCGAAGTAATTAACATTTTAACTATGGCAAAAGTAATTCAAACGGCCGTTGCTCCCGTATTTTTAATCACAGGTATAGCAGCAACTTTAGGTGTTTTGTCTAATCGCTTAGCACGAATTACCGACAGGGCGCGTTTACTAGAGCGAAGATTAAAAGTAAATACAGATGACGATTTTAATAAGTCGCTAGCAACAGAGCTGCGCGCCTTATTAAAAAGATCTCGATGTATACATATTGCTTTTAGCTTAAGCGTATTAAGTGCCTTACTTGTATGTGCTGTGGTTATGTTTTTATTTTTGTCGCACATACAATCAATTAACTTAAGCGTGACCATTGCTTGTTGTTTTGTAGCTGCAATGGCGTTACTCATTTGTGCATTTATTTCGTTATTAGGTGAAGTGTTTTTAGCAACCCGCAGCATGCGAAGAGGCATGATATTTGCCGATATAGGCATTAATGATTAACTTTTCATTAAATCCGTCGTATTCGCTTGAATAAAGATGACGTTACATACAAGATATTAAATTAGGAATAATACTCAACAGGGGCAAACTATGAAATTGAAAAAAGTATTAGCAGGTATAGCATTAGCTACATGTGCACTTAGCGTATCGGCAAATTCTGCATTTAAAGAACCAAGTGACGCGATTGAATACCGCCAAGCAGCGTTTTCAATGATCTCAGTACAAATTGGTGACATGGGCGCAATGCTAAAAGGTAAAGTACCTTTTGACGCAGAGCAATTTAAAATGCGTGCTAACAACGCTGCTGCACTTTCAAAAATGCCATGGGAAGCGTTTTACGAAGGGACAGATAAAGGCGACACAGCTGCACTTGCTGCTGTTTGGGCCGAAAATGCAACCTTTGTTGAAAAAGCGAATGCTTTTGCAGCAAATGCAGATAAGCTAGCGTTAGCTGCTCAATCGGGCGATAAAGCCGTAATTGGTAAAGCTTTTGGCGCATGGGCTAAAGGCTGTAAAGATTGCCATAAGCAATTTAAAGATTAATTATTGTTGTAGCCAGTTTAACAACAATAAATAGATAATAAAAAAGCACTGAGCGTTAATAACGGTCAGTGCTTTTTTTATGTTTTTTATCTACGAGACTTTCACAGCTCGGCTTTTAAACGGGCGCTTAAACACAGCACCAATATCACCTAAAATAATATATAGGCATGGCACTAATATAAGCGTTATTAACGTTGCAAACATAACAGCAAAGCCAAGTGCTACTGCCATAGGTATTACAAACTTAGCCTGCAGGCTTGTTTCAAACATAATAGGTAATACACCAGCAAAGGTTGTTATAGACGTTAATAGTATTGCTCTAAAGCGGGCACAACCGGCTTCTATTACTGCATTTTTAACGCTAACACCTTCGCGGCGAACTTGGTTTACATAATCGGTCATTACAAGTGAGTCATTAATCACAACCCCTGCTGCGGCAATTAAGCCAAAGCCCGACATTAAGCTCATATCTAAATCAAACCAATAATGACCCCAAATAGCCCCGGTTAAACTAAACGGAATAACCGACATTACAATAAGCGGTTGTGAATAGCTTTTAAGCGGCACAGCTAGCAGTATGTATACTAAAATCATTCCGCCAATAAAAAACATTATTTGCTCATTAGCTTGAGCTTGCTGCTCTTCTATTGCGCCACCAAGCTCTGATTTAACACTTGGGAATTCTTCTATTAGCTGTGGCAGTAGATTTTCTTTTACTTGCTTAACCACTTCGCCTGGCTCAATTTGCTCTTCATCAATATTGCCATAAACATACACGGTACGGTAACCACCTTCGCGGCGTATATAGCTAATACCTGGCGTTTCTGTTAGCTCTACTACATCACCAAGAAGTACTTCTCGCCCCTGTGGGGTAGTAACAACGGTGTGCTTAAGCGATGAAAATGCCTCACGAGTCAGCTTAGGGTAACGTACCATTACGCGTACTTCTTCGCCGTTTCGGATTACGCGCTGCGCTTCGCCACCATAAAAACTGGCTCCCACTTGATTTGCAATACCTGCCAAATCTAAGCCTAAATCATAAGCAACAGGTTTAAGGCTCATTTGCACTTCTTTGCTCGCAGGATCTATGGTTGAGCTAATATCAAACAACCCTTTTTGCTGTTGAAGTAATTGAATAAAACGACGACCCGCTTGATTTAAAGTATCTATGTCTGAGCCATACAGTAAATAGCCAAACTCGCCGCCGCCATTACCACCGCCGCCACCAACATCGTCTTGAATAGTTAACGACTTAATACCAGCAATAGTCGGCATAGCCTCACGCCATCGGCGAGAAAGCTCAAATGCATTGTATGGACGTGAATCTTCGTCAACTAATGGAGCTAGTAACTGCGACTCAGTTCTGCCTTGGTTAAATACCAATACATCACGAATAATTTTTTGGCCAAATTCACGCTCTGTTTCTTCATCGACTCTAAGTACCATAGCTTCTATTTCGCGAATAGCGGCAATGGTTTGTAAATCAGAAACATTATCGTTCATTTCAACTTGTATTTGTGGAAAGTCATGCGGCACTTTAGGAGTTGGAACTGTACGTACTTTATTAGACGTAATAAGTGCAATACTGATTATAAACATTGCAATAAAAGCAAACAAAACAGTCCAGCGCCAATCAACACACTTAGCAATAAAACGTTTATATGGACCATTTACGAAACCAAAAAAGCGTGTATTGAAGCGATCGCGCCAACCACCTTTTTTGATCGGCGAAAAGTGCGTATGAGCAATGTGAGCTGGCAGTATCAGCTTTGATTCAATCAAACTAAATACTAAACACAGCATTACTACAACGGCTATACCATAAAAGAAGGCACTTTCTGGCCCGCTCGACATTGTGAATGGTGCAAATACAGCAATCGTTGTTAACACACCAAAGGTTGCAGGGGTCGCGACTCGGTTAGCGCCACGCACAACATTTTCTACACCACCGCCGCTTTTTTCAACTTCGGTGTAGGCAGCTTCCCCTATCACTATGGCATCATCCACCACGATGCCGAGCACCATTATAAAAGCGAATAACGAAATAATATTAATGCTAATGCCAAATAGCGGCATCATCATCATGGCCCCTAAAAAACATACAGGTAAGCCAATCATTACCCAAAGCGCTAGTTTAAATCGCAAGAATAACGACAACATAATTGCCACCAAAATTGCACCTTGAAACAGGTTAGCTTTCATCATATCAAGGCGAGCATTTAGGTAGTAGGTCATATCCATTAATGGCTCTAATCGAATACCTGGCGGTAGCTGCTTATTTTTTTGATCAATAAACGCTTTAACCGAATCCGCAACGGGAATCATGTTTTGCTCTTGCGTTGCTTTAACCGATAAATACACCGCGTTTTCGCCATTAAACTTAAAGTAGCGCTCACCTTCGATAAATTGATCTTTAATAACTGCAATATCTTGCAGTAAAACCTTAGCGCCATACTCGCCAATTTTTACCGGAATTTGCCTAAACTCTTCACCTGAGTAAAACTGATTCTCGACGCGAACAGAAATAACACCTGCGTCTGTTTTTAGCTGCCCCGCCGAAAAGTTAGCTGAGTAACGGCGTACCGCATTCATCACATCACTAAGGGTTAGATTATATTGGCGCAGCGTATCGGGGTCTATCTCAATTGCAATTTCGTCAAGCGGTACATCGTTTTCAACGAGTGAAACATTAGATAACTGTAGTAACTCATCCTCTATTTGGTTTGCTATAGGCTTAAGCTCTGTAAGTGGTAAATCAGCAACGAGCGTCATACCTATTACGTCTTGCCTAAACTCAACTTGACTTATGGTGACCGGTTCCATACCCGCCGGAAAAGTCGCAATACCATCAACACGCAACTTTACTTTATCAAGCACATCGGTAAGTTTTGCATCGGTGTTTATTTCCAGGCTGGCTGTACCGCCATTTCTAAATGCGCGATACACGCCTTTTTTAATTTCGGTTATATCTTTAAGTGACTCTTCAACTTTTATAAGAATACTTTCTTCTATTTCCTGAGGAGATGCACCGGGGTAATTAGCCTCAATATTAATGTAGTTAATCTCTACATTAGGAAACATTTGACGCTGAATCGTAAAGTAACTTATAGCCCCCATAATAATGATAAAAAACATCATTAAATTAGCGGCTACTGAATTATTAGCAAAGTAGGCAATTAGCCCTGTTTGTTTTTGTTGTATTGACTCGCTCATAACTATTACACCCTACAGCTGTTGCGTGTTTGAAGTGCTCGTTTCTGAGCTTTCAGGTTTTGCAGCTACACCTGCAATTTTAACCTGCATTCCTTTTTGCGGGTATTCAGGTAAAGTAATAACGAGTTTGTCATCGGCATTTAAACCACTGCTAATATAAAAATACTCACCCTCTTCACGAATAACCGTTACTTTGCGAGGCTCTAGTTCTTGGTTTTCGTTTACTACCCACACAGTTTGGTTGTTAACTAAAGCTTGCGGTAAGCGGTAAATATTATTAAGCATTGCACCTGCAAAATTTACCTGTACGTAGCTGCCAAACTTAATGGCTGGTTGTATGTTTTTAAGACCGTATGGGTCTTCTATACGCACTACTAAACTACTCATACGCGTAGCGTTATCAACAATCCCTAGGTCGCGGTCAATTACACCTTCACGGGTGAAGCTGTTTAGGCCTTTTTGAATAATCGTTGCGGTAATACCTTTAATACGTTCTGGCAAAAAAACGCTATCGAACCCTGCTATAGGAATAATCACTTCAGCGGTCTCAATATTATTGAGTTCAGCAACTTGCGAACCCATAGTGACAAATTGTCCTACACCTATATTTCGACTAATAACCAATGCATCGTAAGGGGCTGTTACTTCACAATTATCTAAGTCACGTTGTGCACGTTTTAATGCAGCTTGCGCCGACTTAACAGATGCCTGCGCACTTAACACTTGAGGCTTACGTAAAAATAAGTCGGTACGCGCTTTACTTGGAAAGCGCTTGGCTTCGTCTTCGGCTACTTGAGCTTGAGCTTGTTCCTCTATTAAACCCGCTTGTGCGCGAGCAAGCTCGGCCTCTGCAACAAGTACTGCTGCTTCATAATTATCTTTTTCGATAGTGAATAACGTTTCACCGCGAGCAACTATGCCACCAGCTACAAAATTAGGATGCCAACTTAACACCTCGCCCGACACCTGCGCCGAGAGCTGTGTATTTTCAAGAGGCTTTACTTCACCGTAGCTATTAATAATAACTTGATGATCGTTTGCAATCACTGGCTCAACTTGCACTGTTGGACGAGTATCAATTACTTCTTTTTTTTCTGGCTCTTGTGCAATGGCATTTATTCCCATAAAGCCAACAACACCAACAATGAGCGCCACAAATGGAAAAACCCATCTAAGTGAATTTGTTTGCATATTCTATTATCCCCAAAACTCTATTAACATCATAATACCAGAGCCTTATGAAACATTAAGGTGACATTTGTAAGCAACTGTTACAAATGCATGTATTAATAGATAAAATAAAGGCGGTAATTCAAAAACGACTAGGGCGTGTTGATCTTTGTGGTATGAAAAACAAACAGCATGAAGATAAGGTATAATTGAATTCGCCAGAAAACTTTACACCGAACCTATATGCCAAGATTAATGTTAACAGACGGGACATGGAATGTCTTATCAAAAGTAATGTACTTAAGTGGTCGAATTTATAATAAGCCCGACCATAGAAAAACGCTCGAAGGCATACTGTATAAGATGCGCA